>JBEKJX010000162.1:0-6928 GCA_050011015.1 Smithella sp. | reverse complement strand
TTACAAACGGCGCAGTCCTCCGGGGATACCCTTTGATCACCTGCCGCCGATCCATGCTGTTATCATAAGTCACAATCACTATGATCATCTCGATTTATACACGGTTAAAAAGTTGGGCAACACGCCGAAATATTTTATTCCTCTGAAGCTGGGACAGTGGTTTCGCGATGAGAAGATTACGAACTATGTGGAGATGGATTGGTGGGATACAGCGATGTTCGAAGGCATCCGCATTGTGTGTGTGCCGGGCCAGCATTTCTCCGGGCGAACTGCCCGTGATGGAAATAAAACGCTCTGGGCGGGATGGGTATTGGAAACGCAGCGCGGGAAGATATTCTTTGCCGGTGATACGGGATATTCCCCCCATTTCAAGGAAATCAGAGAAAGGCTGGGACCGATGCGACTGGCGCTCCTGCCCATCGGGGGATATCGGCCTCGTTGGTTCATGAAGACCATACATATGGATCCCCCGGATGCCGTGTCCGCTCATAAAGATCTGCAGGCGAAGCAATCCATTGCCATGCATTGGGGAACCTTTCATCTGACCGATGAACCGCTGAGTGAACCACCCCTTTATTTAAAAAAAGTCATGAAAGAGGCGTCCATGGCTGATGATTCCTTTATCGTGATGAAATTTGGAGAGACGCTTATTTTTGAATAAAAATTGGATAAAAAGTCTTTTGTATATCCGGTCATTTATAAATTGGGACTACCGGAGCCTTTTGTCAATAACAGGCTCATTATAAAGGGAGTGAGTCATGTGAATCAGATGCATAAGATCGGAAACCTTCTCAAAATTTTAACGTTCGTGATTGCGGCTGCGATTCTTTTTTCTGCCGCTTCCGCTTCAGCGGTTGAAAAGCTCCGGCTAAACGAAGACGTTCTGCTCGACACCTATCACAGAAACATGGCCAAATTTGAGAAAAACAGCTTCGGGTTTCCTCTCTTTCTGGAGTCCTTTGAGCGAGACGACAGAGTGTATGTGGATGTCTACGGAATATTCGATCAGACCTTCAGCAATGTTGTCAATGTACTGAATGTTCCGGCGAACTGGTGCGATATTGTATCTCTGAATACCAATGTCAAGGCGTGTACTTACAGGGAACTGCCCGGATCATGGCAGCTGACATTTTACATCGGCCGCAAAGTCTATCAACCTCCAAAAGATGCGCATCAAGTCATTTACCGTTACAGGAAAGTTATACAGCAGCAAGGTTATCTGGATATCAGTCTCAATGCTGATGAAGGCCCATTGGGTACAAAAGACCACAGGATGAGGTTCGAGGCTCTGCCTCTTGACGCGGGAAAGACTTTTGTCCACGTCCATTATGAATACAGCGACAGTGTTACACTTCGTGTCGCGGAGAATATCTATTTTGCGACACTCGGTTTGGGCAAGGTGGGGTTCACCGTAAGCGGAACAGACAAGAAGGGCAACCCCGTTTATATCGGTGGGCCGCGCGGCGCGATCGAGCGCAATGCTGTCCGGTATTATTTCGCCATCCAATCCTTCATGAATACGTTACACTATCCCGAAAAAATTCGTTTCAGAATGAGAATTCTCCAGTGGTACGATCTTACGAACCGCTACAGGAAACAGCTCTTCGATCTGGATAGGAAGGACTACCTTGAATTTAAGACAATGGAGCACACAAATCAGGTGATGCTCCAGCGGTCGGTCGGGACGGTTCTTAAGTAAGTCAGGCGCTCCAACCCTCTATCACTATGACGCTGCACTAAAAGTCGGGTGATCATCTTTATTAAAAGCGCCCGAATTTGCAGAAGCGGAGATTACAGGTAAATCAATATGGGTAAACAGCGGGAAATGGTCGGAAGGGTAATATTTTCGCCACAGCGGATGAATAATTCTAGCGTCCTGGACCCGGACGGAAGCAGGGACAAAAATATAGTCAAGTCTGAACCGGAAAAATAATCTGCGATACCCGTGGAAGGTAGCGATATGTCGATCATTCGGATATCGTACCCGAAAGGTGTCCATTAATGGTTCGGGGTTGGATACAAACCCTTTTTTTCTGATTTTTAAAGGGAATTTACCTTTTAAATATTTTATGGGTGCACTCTTCTCTCCGGCATTAAAATCACCTGTCAGCACAAAAGGATCAGAAGAAGACCGGTTATGAATAAACCGGGTCAAAAGAACAACGCTGTTTTTTCGCGAACGCCGGGAAAGATGATCCAGATGGATATTATAAAAATAAAAAGCCTGCTGCGAGTCTTTTTCAACCAGGTGCGCCCATGTGCATGTTCGCGGCATGATATTTCCCCATCCTTTTGATCCCGGAATATCGGGTGTATCTGAAAACCAGAATGTGCCTTGCTCCGAGAGGCGAAAGCGTGATGCATTAAAAAAAATGGCATTGTGTAACGCTTTGCTGCCGCCCCAATTTTCAGTACCGACATTCTCATATCCGGGAAGCATTGTGCGTATCTCCGATATCTGAAAGTTCAACGCTTCCTGCAGGCCCAGAACATCCGGGTGATAATGATTCAAAAGTTCGCATATCCGGTTGCGACGAAATCTCCAGTGATTTTTTCCGTCTTTCGCTGTCCCGCGCCGGATATTAAAACTCATGACATTCAGGTTCAATCCGGTACCTGGCATCAGATTAGAAAAAGAAGCCGTTCCGGGTTTTGGAATTCTTCGCAGAGGATGGAAACTCCGCAGCCAAACGACCGGGCGGCGAATCTGCGCAATTGATTTTTTGGCGAATATGAGCCCTTTTAATTTTTTTGTATTAACCATATTTCACATAACCTGTTTGCAATGAGGTCTAATTCGATATCCAATGTATAATAATATAATTGTTATTAATAAAAAAACAAGTCACTCACGACAAATAAGCAATCCGGTTTATGCAGGAGCAATGGAACTTGCAGATATTCACGGCTTAAGCGACTCCGCGGCTCCGGTATCACTTGAGATTTATGTAAAGGATCATGGAAATTTCCGCTTTCCTTCAAAGTATCCCTCAATATGTTGAGGCTCCGTCAAATACTGAGGTTACATGAATCATTTCATGCTTAGTTGCAAGTCTCTGATGTTAAGCTAATCACCGGTTATTAAAGGACGAATTAAAACTTCTTATTTTCCTCCGCCTGTTGGCAGACTACTTGCTTCTATTTTTGTATGATTATTTTTATCATGCGAATGAATGTCCTTTCCGGGAAGCGCATGGAGTTGTCATAGATGTTCAGAAGGAGAATTGTCATGAAATGGACAGGTGTTTATCTCATTGTCATCGGGGTTCCCGGATCGATCCGATGATCGGATTGTGAATCTTACATTAAGTTACAAAAAAATCGGCTCAGGCGTATGCAGATAATTTTTCAACGGGCAGTCCGGAAAATACGTTGTATTCACTCCGGACGGTTGCCTTGGAACAGTGGTGTCGTTCGCCTTCTAATTTTAGCAATGGTTATTGGAAGCACTATCATTGCCATGGGATTATTTCATGTCTATTTTGACCGAACCAATCTGCCGGATATAGAATCATTAACCCGTTTTGAGTTTCCCACGATCGGCCACATTTACGATGCCAATGGTCAGCCGCTTATGGAGATGGCAAGGGAGTACCGGCAAAACATCAAGTATGCGGAAATCCCGCCCATTGTGCGTGATGCGATCATCGCCACCGAGGACAAAAACTTTTTCATACATAACGGAGTTGACTATTCCGTAATTCCTCGTGTACTGAGCAAAGTCAGGATCGGAAATCTGGCGGCAAGACTTACAAAGTTAAAACGGGAGGATGAGGTAAATCGTCCGGCAATTTTCCCGCAGGGGGGATCGACGATCACCCAACAGCTCGTGCGGTGTCATTTTCTCAAAAACCTGATGGTTTTCGAAAATATGACGGAGAAAGAAAACAGCAACCAGCTCCGGCAGGGCGTCCACTTGCGCAGAGCGCTGTCTTACGTGATCGACCCGCGAAGCGTCAATATGCTGGTTCGTAAAATCGAAGAGATACGACTGTCATTGTGGGTCGAAAAAAAGATGCAGGAGCGTTTCGGCTCGAAGCACCGCGCTAAGGAAGAGATCCTGGCCCGATATGCCAGTTTGATCTACATGGGAAACGGTCAGTACGGATTTGCGGCGGCGGCGGAATATTATTTTGGCCGGCCGCTTGCCACATTCACCGTGGATGATGCTGACAAGGCAGCCCTGCTGGCAGGCATTGCAAAGTCGCCTTGCACTTACGCGCCCAGTGCTAAAAACATCGAGAGAGTCTTGCGTCGGAGAAATCAAAGCCTGGCGCTTATGGCGGCCAACGGTTTCATTTCTCAGGACAGATTAAAGAGCGCCGAAAAGCTGCCGATTCAGGTAGCCGTGCGGCTGAAGAATAAGGCGCCCCTGGGGCCTGCGGTCGCGGGAAACGTTCTTGAGGATATCAAAGTCCTTCGTGCCGATCTCGGCATTGAAGACCTCCTGCAGGGACGAATCCAGATTTACTCGACAGTGGACGTCCGGGTGCAGAAAATTGTGAATGAAGCACTCGAACACGGTCTTGCGCTTTACGAAAAGCGGCATCCCGGCGCCAAAGGACTGATCCAGGGCTCTGTTGTTGTGCTGATGAATCGGGATGCGGGTATTCTCGCCGAGGCGGGCGGCCGTCAATTCTATCAAGACCGTTCCAATTCATACAGCGACTTTAACCGCGTCACGAATTCTCTGCGGCAACCCGGGTCCGCAATGAAACCCATTGTCTACCTCACTGCTTTTCATGAGGGAACATTCAATCTTGATACTCTGATTCCCGACAAGCCGATCAGTGTTCCCGACGGAAGGTATCAGAATTTGAAATGGATATCCAACTACGATGGCCGATTCAAGGGGATGATTCCCCTTCGGGAAGCGCTGGCGGAATCCAGAAATGCCGCGGCGATTTGGATTACCCGGAAGATTGGAATTGAGAGAGTCCTCTGGACGGCGCGGTGTCTGGGCGTACGAACCCCTCTTCATCCCTACGTCACGACCGCATTGGGCGCCTCGGAAATGAATTTGCTGGAACTGGCCAATGCGTACCGCACGATGGCATCGGGCATCTTAGCCAAGCCGTATGTGATCAGAAAGATTATCCGTGATTCAGAAGAGATGGAGATCAATAGCGAACACAGCGATTCTCCGGTCGCAGTTGACCCCGACGCGTTGTCGCTCATACAGGAAGGCCTGCGCGGTACTGTGCGCATGCCTACCGGTACGGCTCATGCACTTGACGCAAACTATTTCCCGATTGCCGTGATGGGAAAGACAGGAACGACCAATGACTTCAGAGATGCGCTGTTCGTTGGCTCGACTTACGGACCCGGAGGAATCACGGTTGCCGTCCGAATCGGTTTTGACGACAATCGTTCCCTCGGACCAAAAGAAACCGGAGGCAGGGTCGCACTTCCGGTGTTCAGAGAAATCATGCTGAGGGCATATCGCGAAAAGATATTGGGCCCCGTGCCGGAATTCCCTGACCAGATAGAACAAAATATTAATAATTATCTGAAGGGCGAACAGGTCGAGAGTTTGTTGCTGCCGGAGAGTGGAATATCTGAAACCAATGGATAAAATTTGAGACACACGTTCAACGCTTAATTAGTGTTGCTCCCGACCATCTCTATCATTATGTCAGTCCAGATGAAGAAAATTTGATCAAGGATATAAGGTAAAAAATATATGCAGAGCATTATCCGAAAGGAAAATCCAGAAGCAGATTTATCTGGAACCCATATAAAAAGAGTTTGGTCCGCACCTCCGGGGCAGACATGCAGTTCCAGAAAAGAGTTTATTAAAATACATCCCAACAGCACACTGCTCATGATCGGTGATTCAATTACGGACTGTGGCCGCGTCAGCCCTGTCACCGAAACCGTTCGCGATTCCCTCGGGTATGGTTATGTCAAACTCATCCATAACATGCTTGCCGCCACCTGCCCCCGGCAGCACATCCGCATCATCAACAGAGGCATCTCCGGCAATACCGTGCGTGATCTGACCGCCCGCTGGCAATCCGATGTCTTGGACTTGAGACCCGATTGGCTCTCTATCCTGATCGGCATCAACGATGTCTGGCCTAAATTTGATGCCTGCCAGCCGGATGAGTGGTATGTGTCTATTAAAGAGTATGAATACACATTGGAGAGTCTGATCCGCACAACGCAGCCTCAACTGAAAGGAATGGTGCTCATGACACCCTACTGTATCGAACCCAATCGGGCGGACCCCATGCGGGCAATGATGGACCGGTATGGGGATGTAGTGCGCCGGTTGGCCGGGCAGTATCAATCTATACTGGTAGATACTCAGGCGGCGTTCGAGGCTGTCTTGACGGAAGTTCGTCCGGCGGCGCTGGCTTTGGACCGGGTACATCTGAAACCGGCAGGGCACATGATTCTGGCACAGGCTTTTTTGAAGGCGGTGGTGTACACCCGGTAACATAGTATCCACCCCTCTTCAAAGTGTCCCTCAACATGTTGAGGCTCCGCCAAATATTGAGGTCAAACGAGTCATTTCATGCATCTGGAAAGGTTCGTTCCTGTTAATCTAACAACCTGTTATTAATGGATGAATCAAAATATCTGATTCTCTTTCGCTTATTGGCAGGCCACTTGCAATTATGAGGGGAGAGATCCCTATTAATCTACTCAAAACGTAACAACTGAGTCCGGATGAGTGAAAATCAGCAGATCGAGGTATCACCGAAAGCAGGGAGACAAAAAATGCTTAAAAAAAGAACCATGACAAGATCTCAGGAATATGCCGAGAGCATCATCAACACAGTGCGTGAACCTTTAATCGTTCTGAACCAGGATTTAAGAGTAGTCTCCGTCAGCCGCTCCTTCTATGAATTTTTTAAGGTAAAGCCTGAAGAAACCGTGGGACAGCTTATTTATGATCTGGGGAACAAACAGTGGGATATCC
>JBEKJX010000161.1:0-6973 GCA_050011015.1 Smithella sp. | reverse complement strand
CGTACGAACTAAAAATGCTATTTTAAATGAAAAAATTATAAAAAACAATTCCTCCCGTAAAACGAAATCGCCGGATAAACCTAAAGCTAGACCTTATTTAAAACTGGTTAAGTAATGGAAAAGCAAGACAATTATAAAGAACAAATCGCCGGTTTAAGAAGATTAATCGAACACCATAATAAACTCTATTACCAGCAGGACGCTCCTGAAATCTCCGACGCGGAATACGACCGTCTGATGCGGGAACTTCAAGATTTGGAAAATCTTTATCCGGAAGAATACTCGGCGGAATCTCCGACCCAACGGGTAGGCGCCGCCCCGCTTAACAAATTCGCGACTTTTAACCATCCTTCGCCAATGTTCAGCCTGGCCAACGCGTTCTCCAATGAAGATATTATTGAATTTGACAGCCGCATCAAACGTCTGGCCGGAGCGGATAATATTTCATATATCGCCGAACCGAAACTTGATGGCCTCGCTGTAAACCTCATCTATGAAAACGGAATTTTTACAAAGGGAGCCACGCGGGGCGACGGAGCCACCGGCGAAGATGTCACGCAAAACCTCAAAACCATCTCTATGCTCCCCTTAAAAATGCGGCATTCGCAAGGCAAGACGATACCTTCATTTATAGAAATACGGGGTGAAGTTTACATAGAGAAAATACCTTTCCGGAAATTAAATCTCCGGCGTATTGAAGAAGGTGAAGAACCTTTTGCCAATCCCCGCAATGCCGCCGCCGGCTCTCTGCGCCAGCTCGATTCAAAAATAACGTCGCGCCGTCCACTTAATATTTTCCTTTATGCCGTCGGCAATGTCAGCGGCATCAGCTTTTCGACTCACCGGGAAGTCCTTCAAACGCTTCGGGACTGGGGTTTTCCAGTAAACCATCTTATCAAACCGGCAAACAATATCCGGGATTGTATTGAATATTTCGAAAACATTGGCACACAAAGAGAAAGCCTGCCGTATGAAATTGATGGTGTTGTCCTGAAAGTAAATGATCTGGCATTGCAAACAACTCTGGGCAATGTTTCCCGCAGCCCGCGCTGGGCGCTGGCCTGTAAATTTCCGGCGGCACAGGCAATAACGATCATTAAAAAAATTGACGTTCAAGTCGGACGCATGGGCACTCTGACGCCTGTTGCCATTATGGAACCTGTCAATGTGGGCGGCGTGATGGTCAGCCGGGCGACATTGCATAATGAAGACGAAGTCCTTAAAAAAGATGTTCGCGTTGGCGACACAGTAGTCATTCAACGCGCCGGTGATGTTATTCCCGAAGTCGTCAAGGTTGTTTTTGAAGAAAGACCAAAGGGAACACCTAAATTTGAAATGCCCAAACATTGCCCGGAATGCAATTCCGATATTGTGCGTCAGGAAGGAGAAGTTGCTCACCGCTGCGTTAATATTTCCTGCCCGGCGCAATTAAAAGAACACATCCGCCATTTTGCGTCGCGCGGCGCATTGGATATCAAAGGTTTGGGAGAAAAAGTTTCCGCGCAGCTTTTTGACGCCAAATTAATTTCCGATCCGGCCGACCTGTATTTTTTGAGCAGGGAGCAACTCGTCGCGCTGGATCGCCAGGCGGAAAAATCGGCGCAAAATTTAATCGAAGCTGTTCATAATTCCAAAAACCCGCCTCTGGATAAATTTATTTACGCTCTGGGCATCAGGCACGTGGGAGAACGCACAGCCAAACTTCTGGCCGCGCGTTTCGGCAGTATGGAAAATCTCATGGCCGCGAAGATCGAAGATTTAACCGCCGTAAATGAAATCGGTCCGGAAATCGCCGCAAGCATCCTGGAATTTTTTCACGAACACAAAAACATTGACGTCATGAAAAAATTCGGCAAAGCGGGAGTAACACCGCAGAAGAAAGAAATAGACGGAAACGCTCCTCTACAGGGGAAGTCATTTGTCTTTACCGGCACAATGGACAGCATGGGCAGGAATGAAGCAAAAACCATTGTCGAAAATTTGGGCGGTGCAATCCATTCCAATGTAACTAAAAGCACCACTTATGTTGTTGCCGGCAGCGATCCCGGTTCTAAGATTGATAAGGCGAGATCTTCAGGAATTAAAATCATCAGCGAGGAAGAATTTTTAAAGCTTATCGGCAGATGATACCGCTTCACTTTTAAAGGATAACGAGGCGGTTCCCCGGCATGCGACGGGGCAGGCTGTGCCAGTAAAGTTAGCCTTTAAAATGGAGATATTTATGAAGAGAGTACGCGTTACTGTAAGCGGCCGTGTCCAGGGAGTATTTTTCCGCGCGGAGACGCAAAGAGAGGCAACGAACCTTAACCTTACCGGATGGGTGCGCAATAAGGCGGATGGCCGTGTGGAAGCGCTCCTCGAGGGTGAAGATAAAAATGTGGATAAAATGCTGGAATGGTGCCGCAAAGGGCCGCCCGCGGCGCGAGTCGAAAACGTAATCGTAACAGAAGAACCTTACACCGGCGAATTCAATAACTTCACCATTAAATATTGATATCATATTTCAGGGAAATCATCCTGAAACAAAACACCCGGATAGATAAAGGGAACTGTTGTCCCGGATTACTTCTCTATTCATTTTTATAATTTGTTTTCATATTACCGGCAAAGCAATAAAATCGGTGAGATTCTATTGCTTTCTGATGGAAACACGCGGCAGGGTAAAGAAGATTTACCAGATTCCGAACCAGTGTGAACTGCCCGCCAGCCAGATCAGCGAGATCAAATAACCTATCAGGACCACCGTGGCTATTTTCTCCGTCAGGGTTATGGGTTCTTTTTTATCATTATTCTTGACAGCCGGCTGTTCCTGCTTTATCTCTTCAGTCATGTGCTTTACCTCCCATAGGATTTTTTAACACTTTTTCTTTTATCATATATACGAAAATACAGATGATTGTCAATCCTTCCATTCAAAAAGAATAAACAAATAAGAATTATGCCGGTTGCCGCTGACACCCGCAAAACTGCGATATTTTACTATAATTAGAGTTGAAGATTAGTCTGTAATCCTCAATAATTCTATTGACGATCGTATGCCGGCGACAGGCCGGCTGGCTTTTTTGTTATTCGGCTCCCACTGCTGCCGGCCAGAGATAATAGAAGCCCGTGCGTAAGTGCATACTTTCCGAAAGATCAAGATTGATCAGCGGCAGATTCGACTTTCCCGCCGATACCGTGGCTGCGTTGTAATAATTATCTTCAGGAACCTCGACGCGCCGGTAAACGACAACGCGTGTATCCGCCGCGGTTAATTTGGCTATTTTCCTTGCTTCATTGATGGCATCGTCGAGATAACCGATTTTGTCCACAAGACCCAGTTTCAGCGCTTCATTTGCGGTAAACACACGCGCCGTTGTTACTTCGGCCAGTGATTCCGCGTTAAGATGGCGATGTTTCTGCACCAATTGGACAAATCGATCGCCGAATTCATCCACCATCTTTTGCATAAGTTTTTGTTCTTCATCCGTGCTTTCCCGGAATGGAGAACCCATGTCTTTATCCCTGCCAAACTTTTTGACATCCACGCCCAGACCGATTTTATCCATCAGGCCGAAAAATTTCGGCCGCAGGAAAATCACGCCTACCGAACCGGTAACTGTTGTCGGATGAGCAATAATTTCATCGGCCGGCAAAGATATATAATATCCGCCTGATGCGGCATAATCCATCATCGCTACGGCCACTTTCTTTCCTGTTTTCTCTTTGAAAGACAAAATTTCATGATATAAAAAATCGCTGGCGGTAATCGTGCCTCCGGGAGAATTGATTTCCAGCAATACCGTTTTAACTTTCTCGTCATTCGCCGCCTTGTTCAATTGCGCGACAACCAGTTCAACCATGCTGGGCTCTGTTTGAAATAAGTCCTTATCCGGAGCATCGGAAATAGTGCCGTTGATTGGAATCAGCAGAATTTTATTTTTGCCGCTGCCATAAAGTGTGTATTCACGGAGCGGTTCCCGCGCTACGTTGAATATATTGATGTTTGGCCCGGAACAGGCCATTAGCGCCACACAAACAATCACAGCTAAAATCAAATTTATTATCCGCATGTATTTTTATCTCCCTTTAAGTGGCGTGTATCCTAACAAACATTTTTTAAAACGTCAATTATTCTCAAGATATTTTTTCTATCAATCCGGTTTCTATTGAATTCAAATCTGCACATTGAGGTAAGCGCTTGCTGCCGAATTCAATCAGTATCAATCGGCGGTTGGCGCTCTCCTTTTTTGCGGGTTATGTGCAGGACCGCCCTGGTCATAAACGAGCCGGTAAACACGATAACCAGAAGCCGGATAATCTGCACCGAAAAGACCAGCGACAGGTCGGCCCCGCTCCCCAGGGCGATGATGGCGATCGAGTCCCCTCCCCCGGGGCTGGTGGCCAGGTAACCGGACAAGAGACTGGCCCCTGAAAACCCGGCGAAGGCAAAACCTGTGAGAGCGCACACGATAATCAAAACAAGCGTATTAGCCACCAGAAGAGGCAGAAGCTGTCTGGCCTGAATGAGGGATTTCCGGTCAAAGAGAAGGCCGACATAAAAACCCATCAGGATGTACGCCAGCGGCGGCGCCCAAACCGGCATGACCGGATGAAAAAGATGGAAGTATGAGACCCCAAGGCCGAGGAGCATCGGTCCCAGAAGATTCGCCGTTGGAAGCCGGATCAGCCGCCCGCCCCAGACTCCCAGCACTGCCATGAAGAATGTCAGGAAGATGTCGATTAAGCTATGGGACGAAACCGGGGATTGCGCCGGTATTGCAAGTGAGGCCCCCGGGGTGTGCCCGGTATGGCCGGTATAATGCACGAGAAAGCTTGCCACCAGCACAGCCGACATGACCACCAAAATTAACCTCAGGTACTGCATCAACGCGACTATCTTAGTATCGGCCTCGGTTCCAAGGCTGATCGCTATCATGGCGCCGGCCCCTCCGGGCATGGTCCCCAGAGTCGCTGTTTCCCGGCTGATCGAACTGATACGCGATATGACGACTCCCGCCGCGATGCTTACCCCGATAGTGACGGCAACAACCCCGATGATGGCCGGAAGATGAAAAAGAAGGACGGGGATAACTCCCGGACGAATATTGATGCCCAGCATGGTCCCGATCACCGCCTGCACTCCCATCAGAACAGGGGATGTGATCCGCGGATGACTTGGTCTGACAAGCCCCGCGACGACGGCGACAAGCATTGCGGCCGCAAACCATCCACCGGGAATCGCCAGAAGCTGTACCCCGTAACCAAGAACAGCGGCCAGGGCTCCGAGAACCATCCACCAGATGATCTTCTGCTTCATGGCCGCCCCCGGTCAGCCTGAGCGCTGAAAGGAATCATGAGAAATTTAGTATGGGTTGGCATTTTCTTTTCAATTTATCGGTTATCAAAAATTAAAAGATTGAATTCGGCAGTGAAAAAACCTTCGCGGGCTTTGGGATAAGCGAGCGAAGATTGACGAAACAGTTATAGGGTATAAATTATTTATTCCCCCATGAAACTATATTGTAAACCTCTGCCACGCGGCATTCTTCAAGTTTATTCTTCAATCGGACGGTCTTAATATTTTCAACGGGATGCCGGACAAACGCGACTTTGAGACCGGTGCCTTTGCGAAGCCGGATCTCGTTCCCGGATTTTTTCACGCTCGTCATTCCGCCGTGATCGGCCATTCTGAGAACAAATTCTCTGCTGAACAGCACATTCGAGGGAAAATTGCTCTCGCCCGCAGTCTGTTCCAGACGCTTCGCCACGACGAAATCGCGGCTGAAAATCCGGTTGAAAAGCGGCATTTTGTAAACAGGGTCCTTTCGGGGTTGGTCTATTCCCTCTTCCAATTCGACCCCTCCCATTGAGCCATCCGGCATTTTTTCCTTTATCGTCGTATGGACGCCAATGCGTATTCCCAGTCCATGAACGGAGAATGCGGACTCGAAACTGCCGCGGATGATGTTGATTGAGTTTATCGTAAAAGCGAAGCTGTCTTCAACGATATTGTTAAATTTCGAAGCGGGTATGAACATCCAAAAACTGTCGCCGCCGATCGGGTATATCCCCGCGACTCTATCTTTATTGATGAAGCGGTATTTTTTTGACAGAATGATCTGTGTCTTTCTGATCATACGGTAGAAATCATCCAGCACTACTTTATAGATATCTTCTCTGCCATCCTTCAAAAAACGTGAACTGCCTATCATATCAGCCGATACGATATGATAATGTTTGGCATTTTTACCCTTCTGTCTTTTATCCAATTATCCTCCCTGCCTGCTGTAAAGTACGGAAAACTGCCCTACCGGCATTCTTTGATCGCTTCCGCGAATCCTTTCATGGAATTGATTATCGTTGCGTCATCGACGCAGTAGGCTATGCGGAAATATCCGGGAGCGCCGAAAGCGCTGCCGGGCACAACCAGAATATTTTTCATTAAAAGCATTTTGACGAATTTCCTGTCATCGGGAATCGGGCTTTGGACAAAAAGATAAAACGCGCCCTGCGGTTTTTCGAATTTATAGCCGGCTTTCTTCAAGCCGGAGCATAGCATATCGCGTTTCCTTTTATAGATGTTCACTTCAACTTTTGTGTTTTGAAGTCTCGACACCACTCTCTGCATGATGGCCGGAGCGTTAACAAAACCTAAAATCCGCGTACACATAATCAGGGCATCTATTAACTCTTTTGCATCTTCAATTTTCGGGTTGATTGCAATGAAGCCGATTCTTTCCCCGGGCAATGATAATGTTTTAGAGTAGGAATTGGCAATAATGCTGTTTTTGTATGCCGAAAAGATACTTGGCACTTTAACCTTATCATAAACTATTTCACTATAAGGCTCGTCTGAAACAAGATATATTGCTCTCTTCAGTTCTTTGCTTTTTTTATTAAGCATCCTTGCCAGACCGGCAATGTTCTGTTTAGTGTAAACTTTTCCCGTGGGATTATTGGGTGAATTGATTAATATTGCTTTGGTCCTATT
>JBEKJX010000160.1:0-7106 GCA_050011015.1 Smithella sp. | reverse complement strand
CAGCAGCATCGCGCTTGCTTATTCTATTGGCTATCACCCGCATCCCAAAATATCCTTTGCCACCGCCACTGCGGTAGGTATGGCAAGCAAACAAGAATATATTGATATTGCCGCCGGAGAATATTTATCAGACATGAAATCCTTAAAAAGCGAAATCAATCTTAACTTGCCTTCAGGCGTTGAAATTTTAGAAATAAGAAAACTTTCTGACGGAGAAAAAGCTATTGCTCAAATGACACAGGGATTTGAATATGAATTATATCTGCCCGCAGCTATTGATCCTGCCCGCCTGATGATCATGGAAGAAAACATTAAGAACTTTTCGGCGGTTCCTGTTTTCAATATACAAAAATTATCCAAGGGGAAAACAATCACAAAAGACATCCGCCCCTGTGTTCAGAATCTTGTTCTGGACAGCGCCGGTAAAACAATCAAGCTCACTGTGTCGCATATTCAGGAAGGATCAGCCAGACCTGCTGATATTATCTCGCATATCCTGAAATCCAACGCCGAAGAATCCCAACAAATTAAAGTTGTCAAAACAAAAACTCTGCTTGCTTAATTTCCTTAACATTATATGGATCGTAACTAATTCAACATTTTGACTAGAAAATCAGTTTGAGCTCTTTCGGCAATACCTTAAAAGAAAAGTTTGTTCGTTTTTCCTGTTCCGGATCACCGTTGCGCTGCAATAACTGTTGATTTGAGGAGGTAATATTAATTTCCTTTGCTTTATAATATTCGCCTATCCTATTCCCGCCGGCAAGGGAAGTGGCCAGAGCATAGAGTGTGGCTATCGGTCCTGCTTTAAGTATTAGCATATGCAGGTATCCGTCATCAAATTGAGCCTGCGGCACAACCTTAAAACCGTATCCATAATAGGGAAGTTTTGTAATCACGGCAGTAAGGGAGCTGGAAGTTGCCACCTCCCTGCTGTCCATTAAAACACGCAAATCAGCCTTAATGTAACCGTCAAAAAGAATCTTTAGTGTCGCCAGGCCATAGGCCGTAAAACCGAGCAAATTATTTTCCAGATATTTATCGCGCTCAAGCAGGATACTTCCTTCAATTCCAATGCTTGCAAACAACGCTTTTGTTTTGCAGTCACAACCGATGACGTCAATTAAATGCTCTTTGCCTTTTTGAATCAAAAGTGCGTTTTCTTTCGGACAACGGGGGAGATCAAACGTATGCCGTAAAACATCACCGGAACCAAACGGGAGAAATCCCAAAGGAACATCTTTCGAAACGCTGTTCATCACGAGAGAAAAAGTTCCGTCACCTCCGGCAACAAGCAGTGTACCTACTTTTTGCGAAAGTTCATGGGCAGCGCGGCTGAATTCTTCGGGTGATTTCGTGTCCAGGCCAGCGACGACCGTATCTTTCAGAATACCGGTTATTTCATTTAAAATATTTTTCTTATCATCCAGAGAACGCTTGCCTGAAACAGGGTTCGCAATAATTCCATATTTCATTTTACCCCACTGCCGCAGTGTATTTTTGACAAGAATCAATTTTCGGTTTTGAAACTATAAGTGGCATGATTTTTTATGTCAAGTAAATAATGGCGATTATTATAGACTATCATAACATCCTTAATTCCGGTCAGTCCGAAGCCGATTAAGCCCAAACTTTTTGCCAAGCAACACATCTATAAACATTCGGGGGAACCTGGCAATGAAAGGAAGTAATGCCGAACCTTCCCCCAGACGGATGAGCTTTGGAGTTTTTTTCTTCACGAGTTTATCAACAAGCGCTTTCGCAAAATCTTCCACAGGTGTTGCGTTGTCCTGCGAAGCGCTCGCCCGCGCGACGATAAAACTCTGTATCGGGCCGTAAGGAGATTTTTTGAAACGCTCAATATCTTTTCCCGCATTGCCGGACAGGTTTGATTTTATGCCGCCCGGCTGCACAATGACAACTTTAATGCCAAAGGGCGCAAGCTCCATACGGAGAGATTCGGAAAAAGCGGTAAATGCCGCTTTCGTGGAACAGTAAGCGCCGGCAAAAGGCGTAGGCAGCACCCCCGAAACACTGCTTATATTTACTATTTTCCCCGAATACCGCATAATCATATGCGGTGCGACTGCGCGGATAAGAGCTGCCTGCCCGATCACGTTGGTTTCAAATTGACGCCGCAATTCACTGGCTTCAAGTTCAATAAGAGGGCCGATCAATAAAAGCCCCGCATTATTTATCAGCATATCTATGCGGCCGGCTTTTGCTATGATTGAATCCACACAATCCAGAATTGATTTTTCATCCGTCACATCAAGAGCGGCAGTTTCCACATTCAGGGTTTTCAGATCATTGATAGCCTCAGGTTTTCGGGCGGTGGCAAATACACGCCAGTTACGCGCGGCAAATTCTATCGCAAGCGCGCGGCCAATACCGGTTGAGCATCCGCTTATAAGCACTACAGGAACATCGGTGTTCATGTCAAACCCTCACATTTTTAAAAGTATAATTTTGGTTTATCGAAACCATCTTGCGTCTTTAGCTGAATCTTTCAGCGCAATGTCAAGTCACTCTCTAATCGACAAGACAACTGCGAGATGCATATAATACTATTTTTTTTATAATTACAACGTCCCTTATTTACCCGGTTCTTTAATGAATAATTGCTTCGCGATTAAATACATGGGCATTCCCCTCTTGAAGAGAAGAAAATATGCCGCAATGGAAAAGATCAGAATTCCAATGATATATCCCATGAGCATATTCCCGGCAAGATTACTGACCGCCATAACCGTCAGAGCGGCGATAATAGCAAGCCCCAGGCAAACGACCCACTGAGTTCCAAAGGTAAAAATAAATATTTTAATTACTCCAGGCACCTGATCTTTCGATATTGACGGGTCCATTTTAGCTCCATCCTTGATGAATTTGATGATACCCCAAATCAGCATAGGCGCAAAAAATACCGCCATGACCACCAGTGTCCACCATACCCTGCTGGCATAGAAAAATGATATACCCATCATCTTGCCGGGCGCCCAGAGTTCGCCGTTAAACACACTCATGTCATAAAGAAAACGCTGGTATCCTGTGCAGTCCCATCCGCATACAAGAATAAACCAGAAAATTATCCATGACACCATCCAGTTGACGTGTGCGCCGTAATAATTTTTTTTCTTTATCAATTTAAACGTTATCCAGTAACCCAAAATTCCCTGGGTCACGTTCGTCACCGCGAAAACAGTCACAAGCCAAGCGGGTATGTCTTTCATGGTTTTGGCAACCTGCATCGTTTCCCATTGAGTGTGCTCCCATAAAAGATATAATCCCGATGGAGCAAAAAATGCCGCTAAGAAAGTCAGGATGAAAACGTACCATTTGTTATCAAAAGTTTTATCTTCCTTCGCAAGTTGGCGTGATGCGCATGCCGCGAAAGTTGCACCGAAAGCATAAGACCATACGATATCAACTTGTACCATGCTGAATCCTCCTGATTTTTATTTTGAGAATACTTTTTTGTATTTGTAAGAAATGATTTTACCCGCGAAATTCGAATCACTTTATCCTTCACGATGGCGTTGTTTATTTCATATATCATCAGAAAAATAAATGTTTTTTCATTGTTCATCTTTTTTAAAATTGATTATCCCTGCCCTTTTATTTGGTGATAGAGCAAACCTAACTTAATATTAAAATTTATCAACAATTATTTTTCTGATATTAATTCAGTAATTTAGCTATTAATTAGGCCACCGGCAAAATATTTTCGATCAAAACTTAAATTTTATTGACAAAAAGAAACTTTTTATCTATAAAGGCCAGTCTTAATCTAATTCAAGTAAGGATACGTTTATGTACGCAATAATAAAAACAGGAGCGAAACAGCATAAAGTGGCCGAAGGCGATGTTTTATCAGTGGAAAAACTTGCTGGCAGCAAAGGCGACGAAGTGGTTTTTAATGAAGTTCTTATGCTCTCCGACGATAAAGAAATTAAAATAGGAAAACCTTTTGTGGACGGGGCCAAGGTCGTTGGTCAAATTATCGCTCAAAAGAAAGGTCCTAAACTTATCGTTTACCATATGAAACGACGCAAGGGTTTTCATAAAAAGACAGGACATCGTCAAAACTTAACCAGTATGAAGATAACAAAAATTTCAATGTAAGAGGAAGTCATGGCACATAAAAAAGGTCAGGGAAGCTCCCGCAATGGCAGAGACAGCAATTCTCAAAGGCGAGGGATCAAAGTATTTGGCGGAGAAAAAATTAACGCAGGCTCCATCATTGTGCGACAGGTGGGAACAAAAATTCACCCGGGCAACAATGTCGGACTGGGCAAAGATTACACTATCTTTTCCCTGATTAACGGCGTTGTAAAGTATGAAAGACTTGATAAAACGAGAAAAAAAGTGAGTGTTTACGCATCATAAAAAATTATAGTTAGATATTTTTGATTTTAAAGGCGCTTACAATAAGCGCCTTTTTATTTTGGATACCGGTGTAAAGAAAGTTTTCGCAATACGGGCGAAAATTCCAGGCAATGTAAGTTTCTATTTATTATACGCTCATCTAAAGGGAATGCGCTTCCGATCAAAGTGCTCTCTTTATTGGCACAGCCTGCCGGGATCGCAGGCTTCTTCAATATATTAATAATACTTGCCTCTTCGATACCATCTTTAATTTAAAAATGGTATACTCTTTTCGCTAAAGGAATAATTGAACATGAAATTTGTTGATGAAGCAAAAATCTATGTCAAGGCCGGTCATGGTGGTCGCGGTTGTGTAAGTTTCCGGCGGGAAAAATTTGTGCCGAAAGGCGGACCCGACGGAGGAGACGGTGGCAAAGGCGGCGATGTTATCTTTCACGCCACGGAAAGCCATCACACACTGCTGGATTTAAAATATAAGCAACATCAAATAGCCAAAAACGGCGGCCATGGTTCAGGCAACCATCGCACCGGCAAAAGCGCGGAAAATCTTGAAGTTGCCGTACCGGTGGGAACAATAATCAAAAATTTTGAGACCCAAGAAGTATTGGCAGACTTATCAAAACCGGAACAAACTTTTATCGTCGCACGCGGCGGCATCGGGGGCAAAGGCAATGCTCATTTTACCACTTCAACCCATCAGACGCCCCGTTTTGCCCAAGACGGCATGGAAGGAGAAGAATTTACTCTTAAGCTTGAACTGAAATTACTGGCTGATGTAGGCATTCTTGGCTTTCCCAACGCCGGGAAATCAACCTTTATTTCCCGTGTGTCCGCGGCGAAACCAAAAATTGCCGATTATCCTTTCACCACGCTTACACCGCACCTTGGAGTTGTCAAATATTTAGACAGTAAGAGTTTTATTATTGCCGATATACCCGGTCTTATCTCCGGCGCGCATGATGGCATGGGCATGGGCATAAAATTTTTAAAGCACATAGAAAGAACTTCTGTATTGCTTCACATTCTGGATATTTCCATGGAACCAAACACCAATGCCTGGTCTAATTTTACAGCAATAAATAATGAATTGGAGCATTACAACCGAGAGCTCATGGAAAAGCCGCAAATAGTTGCCCTGAATAAGATTGATCTGCCTTATGTGAAAGAAAACGTTAAAAAAGAAGTTGCGCTATTTAAGAAAAAAGGCATAATATTACATCCTTTTTCCGCTGTTACAGGCGAGGGAATAAAGGAAATACTAAACAAGATAATCACAAAATTAAATTAACCCGGACGTAAGAACGTAATGGAAAATATTCGCCAGGATGTGCTCGCACACGCAAAAAGAATCCTTATAAAAGTCGGTTCAGCGGTATTAACCGGAATTGACGGCCTTGATCTCAAAATTATTGACAGCCTCGTGCGGGATATGTCTTATTTGGCGCACAATGGATATTCAGTGGTACTGGTGACTTCCGGCGCGATCGTTTCGGGAAAACATCGCATGAATATAACGGGACAACTTAAAAGTATGCCCGAAAAACAAGCCGCTGCCGCCATCGGACAGGGAAGATTAATGCGAATCTATTCCAAATCTTTCGAAAAGAACAGTCTTTATGTTGCCCAGATACTTCTAACGCTTTCCGATCTTACCGACCGCCAGCGATATTTAAACATCCGTAACACTCTTTCCACATTAATGGAATGGGGAGTTATTCCCATCATCAATGAAAATGATACTGTAGCCGTTGATGAAATCAAGTTTGGAGAAAATGACAATCTTGCCGCGATGATCGCCAACATTATTGAAGCTGATCTTTTTATTAACCTGACCACCACTGACGGGTTATATGACTGCAATCCAACGGTATCTAAAAAAGCCAAGCTTATACCTCTTGTCCGTGAATTTTCAGATGAAATTGAAACCGCGGCTACAGATGAAACATCCTCTGCGGGCACGGGAGGAATGAAAAGTAAAGTCCAGGCGGCCAAGAAAGTTACCGCCATCGGTATTCCCTGTATTATCGCTCCCGGAAAAAATAAAAAAGTTTTAACCGACATCATGAAAGGCAAAGAAATCGGCACGCTGTTTTTGCCTATGGCTGATCGTCTGAACAGCAAGAAATACTGGATCGCTTTTACTCTGCATCCCTGCGGCAAGCTGATTATTGACGATGGCGCAAAAAAAGCCTTATTGGAAAAAGGGAAAAGTCTTCTTCCCTCAGGCGTCACTGACGTGGAAGGAAATTTTGATCCGGGCGACGCGGTGAGTTGCACTGACAGCGAAGGAACTATTCTGGCGAAAGGTTTAGTCAATTACAATTCGTCTGAAATCCGTAAAATTAAAGGGCTAAAAACTTCACAAATCAGCCAGGCTCTGGGATACAAAGATTATGACGAAATAATCCACCGCGATAATCTTGTTGTCACGAAATATAATTACAAAAGCAAAAAGCAATAAAAAAGTCTAAGTCTAATCCCCTTTCTGAATCAAAGATGATATTGAGCCAACAACGACCCAGACATACGCCGGGCTTCGCTGCCAATAAAAATAGCGCTTTGATTTAGAAAAGGTATAAACGGTTATTTTTCATCAATCGCCAGATTAGCCAGTTTATCGGCATGACTGTTGTGGAGACGTGGAACGTGTTTAACCCCAATAGAATCAAAAGAAGCCAACAAATTACGGACATCTTTCATCAAGGCCTTTAAATTTTCAT
>JBEKJX010000159.1:0-7107 GCA_050011015.1 Smithella sp. | reverse complement strand
AATTTAAAATTAAAATCAAGTTGACACACGATGTGGAAACAGAAATTAATTTAAAGGTTGTCGGCGAATACTAATGAGCATGGACCCGTCTGTACACAAGCTTCCACCGCAAAATATCGAGGCTGAGCAGTCGATACTGGGCAGCATACTGCTGGAAAATAACGCCATTAACAGCGTACTCGAAATTTTATCTCCGGGGGATTTTTACAGCGAAGCTCACCGGAAAATATTCAGCATCATCATCGAGCTTTCCGAAAGAAACGAGCCGGTTGATCTTATTACTTTGAGCAATGCCCTGAAAGGCAAAAATATTTTGGACTCAGTTGGAGGCTCAACATATCTTGCTTCTTTGGTGGATAACGTTCCATCCGCCGCCAACGTAGCTAATTACGCCAAGATTGTAAAGGAGAAAGCGATTCTTCGCGGACTAATCAGTTCAGCAACGGATATTATAGGCAGTTGCTATGAGACCGGGTCCGATGTTGATAATATTCTGGACAAAGCCGAACACAGTATTTTTGAAATTTCCGAGAATAAAGTGCGCCCTGCCTTTTTTCCGATCAGAGAAATTGTCAAGGACAGTTTCCGGTCAATTGAAGATCTCTATGCCCGTAAAGAACTGATCACCGGAGTGCCGACAGGTTTTGAAAAAATTGATGATTTAACTTCCGGTCTTCAGAAATCCGAATTGATAATTATTGCCGGACGTCCCAGTATGGGCAAGACAGCTTTTGCCCTGAACATTGCCCTGCATGCAGCAATGGAGGCGCAGACGCCCGCTGCTATTTTCTCCCTGGAAATGTCCAAGGAACAGCTTGCTTTTCGTCTGCTTTCTTCTGAAGGCAAGGTTGACTCGCAACGTTTGAGAAAAGGTTTTCTGGGAGAAACCGATTGGCCGAAACTGACGACCGCCGCCGGTCGTCTTTCCGACGCGCCACTTTTTATTGATGATACTGCCGCTATTACTGTTTTGGAAATGAAAGCCAAGTCACGCAGACTGAAAGCTGATTTGGGGCTGGGATTGATTGTTGTGGATTATATTCAACTGATGCGTTCCGGAAATTATCGTGATTCACGCGAACAGGAAATATCGGAAATCAGCCGTTCCTTAAAGGCGCTGGCTAAAGAGCTTCGGGTGCCTGTTGTCGCTCTTTCACAGCTCAACCGTAAAGTGGAAGACCGCACCAACCGCCGTCCGCAAATGGCGGATTTGCGGGAATCGGGAGCTATTGAACAGGACGCCGACGTCATTGCTTTTATTTATCGTGACGAAGTGTATAACAAATCGGAAGAAAATTCGGAAAAAGGAATCGCGGAAATTATCATCGCCAAACAAAGAAACGGCCCTACCGGCACTGTTAAACTTGCTTTTGTGGATAAATACACAAGTTTCCAGAATCTGTCCCGTGTGGAAAATCCGGAAGGCTAGTATAAAAAATGTTATTAAAATCATTATCGGACTAATACTTGGTGATGGGACAGTCAAGTAATAAAAGATGTTCATGGACTTCTTACTGAAGTCTTTTTCTCCATTCTGTCGTTTTATGCTACATTAAAATCAGAAATAATCGATATGGGTTTTATGAGGGCAGGTGGAATATGAAACGATATACCCATGTGTTCGGCATCTTTATGCTTGCATTGATGACAGCATGGTCCGCCAATGTTCGGGCGCAGGAGACGACACTGACGCCCGCGAATCGCGCCGCTCTGGAGAAGGGCGAGATTATCATGGACCTGAAGCAGCATCCCCTCACCAAAGCCTATCTCCCCACGGGACAATGCCTGGTCGAGGGTTCGCTGGATGAGGTTTGGAACATCATCACGGATTTCAATTCCTTCAAGGATTATCTTCCACATGTAGTTTATTACCGGCCGGTGTGTTGGAAGGATAATCGTCTACTGGTGGACTGCAAGGTCAAGGTGACGGGTTTAAACTTCGAGTACCGTCTGGCCTATGATATCAATGAAAGTGATCACACGACCTATTGGTTCTTCGTCAGCGGACCCATCCGCGATTCGCAAGGCTATTGGCGGATTGAGCCGTATGACGGGCAGCGCGTCCTCGTCACCTATACCACCACCCTGGATATAGGCAGGGCCATGCCGGGTTTTCTGGAACGTATTTTTGCCAAGTCCACCTTTCCGGACATCTTCAACTCGCTGCGCGAACGCGTGAAAGTTCTCCGGCAGCAGGGTGGTATCATGAAACCGAACCTATTGACTAAAACGTGTTCAACCTCTCAGGTGGGTTATGGAACGGACAAATGAAACTGGCTTAGCACGTGGATGGATGCACCAGGTGGGCCTGGCCTTGACCGAATCTGTCTTCTACGACAGTCGTGGGATGCCGCTTGATCATGCGGCGATCCTCTCGAACTGGAAAACCTTGGTCGCTAATGCCCCGATCGCCAAAAGTGTTTTGCCGCTTCTTATGGGTTTTTTCAACATGATGACCCTCCCCGTGCACGGGAAAACCTTCGTTCAATTGAAGCCAGCCGAACGCTATGAGTTCCTCAAGGGTCTGACGGATTCCAAGTATTATATGCCGCGCATGCTCGGAAATATTCTGGGCCTGTCATTGAAGTTCGCCTATGCCTGCTCACCCGAGGTGCATGCTTCTTTAGGCATTCCCTACCGCAAGGACAAGATCTGTGCCGAGCCGGAACCGCGCTGGATGAGGCAGATCAATCCGGCTCACACTTTCGCAGGCGATGATAACATAGAGGCCGACGTCGTGGTTGTCGGAACCGGTGCAGGCGGCGCGGTGGTGGCCAAGGAACTGGCCGAGAAGGGTTACGCCGTGGCAATCATCGAAGCTGGCTCTTTCCATCGTCGCCATGAGTTCACCGGTAATCCGCTCGATATGATCCCTCTTCTCTACAGAAACAGGGCATTTACCGCGACACTCGGCAATGCCATAATACCAATACAGATGGGGCGTGCCGTGGGTGGCACAACTCTCATCAATTCGGCCACCTGTTTCCGCACTCCCGATGATATCCTGCAGAGCTGGGTGGCCATGGGGCTGTCTGATTTCACGCCCGAAAAGATAGCCCCGTATTTCGAGCGCGTGGAGGAGATCGTCCGTGTTCAGGAATGCGAGTCCAGATATATAGGCCCCATCGGCGAGGTAATCAGGGAAGGGTGCGAGCGGCTCGGTTATAGCTGCGGCCCGCTCAAGCACAACACCGTCGACTGCGACGGTCAGGGAGTATGTACCCAGGGCTGCAGCAAGGACGCCAAGCAATCCACTAACATCTCCTACATCCCACGCGCGTTGAATGCTGCCGCCCAGCTTTTCACCGGATTCGAGGTGCGTGAAATTCTATCGCGCGGCGAACGTGTCATTGGAGTGCGGGCTTCAGGAGTCGATAGAAATGGTCAGGCAGTCTACCTGACCTGCCATGCCCGCGCGGTTATCCTGGCCGCCGGGGCCTTTGGATCCCCGGCTCTGATCAGGAAGAACAAACTCGTTCGCGGCAACCGCTGGGTCAGCCGCAACCTCACCATTCATCCGGCCGTATTCGTCGGGGCTCTTTTTCCTGACCGGGATATGAAGAACCATACAAGTATTCCCCAAGGCTATATGATCGACGAATTTGTCCGCGAGGGCTTACGTTTTGAGGGCGGTATGCCGCCCTTCATGATCTTCGCCAGCATGCTGCCCGGTATGGGCAGGGAATACACGGAATGGGTTGCGAACTACCATCACCTGGCAATTTTCGGCGGCATGGTCAAGGATACCGGCACGGGTTTTGTGCGACCAGGTCCGGGGGGCATTCCGCTGATGTTCTACAACCTCGCACGGGCGGATACGCAAAATCTTGTGCGCGCCATGCAGATCCTTGGGCGGGTCTATTTCGCGGCCGGGGCGCAAAAGATATTTCTGCCGACCTTCGAACATCCCGTTCTGGAAAATCAGGCGGAACTTGAGCACATAACCACCCGGCGCTGGAAGGCCAGAGATATGCTCCTGAGCGCTTTCCATGCTCTGGGCACTGCACGCATCGGTCTGTCGGATGCCGATTCGGCTGCGAATTCAGATCACCAGATGCACCGTGTACCAGGGCTCTTTGTCGTTGACGGCAGCAGTATCCCTACAGGACTGGGCGTCAATCCGCAGGAGACCATAATGGCCGTGGCGACAAGAGCGGCAGAGCGGATCGGGCGCATCCTCGATAAGACTCGATCAGATATCTCTCCACAATGAGGGAATAGTCCGGCATGGCGGGAGAAAGGCGACAAAGGGAGACCTGCTGGAAATGGTCTGTTTTATTTCACGCATCACATTTCATGTCCAATATTTCCTCGACGCATCAGAAGAAAATTAGGAAAAAGGAATCGCCGAGATTATAATTACCAAACAAAGAAACAGCCCCACCGGCATTGTTAAACTTGCGTTCATCGATAAATATACAAGTTTTCAGAATCTATTCCATGTAGAATCTTCTGAAAACTAGAATTAACCTGAGCGTATAAGATTAAATTATTACATCAACCTTATGTCCTATCCCATCGTCAACAAGGAGAATTATTTTTTCTTTTTGCTCGATTCCATCTACGATAACTTTCATTTCTTTTTCTCCATAGGGCTCGCGCGTGAAGTCAATGTGGTAGATTGCTTTTCCATACCGGTAATGGAGGCTAAATCCTTTCCAATCCGCGGGGAGACATGGTGTAAAACTCAGTTTATTTCCCTCTCGCCGCAGTCCCAGAAGAGATTCCACGATCAGCCGGTACATCCAGCCTGCCGAGCCGGTATACCATGTCCATCCGCCTCGGCCGGCATGCGGCACAAGGGCATAAATATCTGCCGCAACAACGTAGGGTTCAACTTTATAGGTTGCCATTGCTTCGGGAGAACTCGCATGGTTTATCGGGTTTATCATAGTCATAATTTCCCATGCGCGCCGATTGTCTCGCAGCTTTGCAAACGCCATTCCCGCCCAGATGGCCCCATGGGTATATTGTCCGCCGTTCTCTCTTACGCCGGGGACGTATCCCTTGATGTAACCGGGATTCAAACCTGCCTTGTCGAATGGCGGGTCCAGAAGCTGAACGATTCCAATATCGCTGCGAATGAGGTGTTGACTCAGCGCTTCCATGGCCAGACGCGAGCGGCCGGCATTTCCTGCTCCGGATAAAACGGCCCAGCTCTGGACGATCGAATCAATACGGCATTCTTTGTTTTTGGCCGAGCCGAGTATAGCGCCGTTATCGAAGTAAGCGCGCCGGTACCACAAACCGTCCCATCCATGCTGTTCGATATTCAAACGCAATTCTGACGCTTCTTTCTGGCAATGTTCGCCGAAAGATGTATCTCCACGCAAGCTGGCGATTTTCGCGAATTGCGTAAGAACCTCATAAAGGAAAAACCCCAGCCAGACGCTTTCACCCTTTCCTTTTATACCGACCATGTTCATACTGTCGTTCCAGTCTCCTGAGCCCATAAGCGGCAGTCCGTGCTCGCCAAAACGGAGACCTCTCTTGATGGCTCTTACGCAGTGTTCATATAAACTGGCCGTTTCCAGAGAACGGGCGGGCAAATCGTAATATGAATCCTCTTCTATGTTTACCGGGCGGTCATTAATGAAGAAAATGGATTCATCCAATATACTGTTGTCACCGGTTGCCGATATGTAGTAGCAGGTTGTCAGTGGCAGCCAGAGATAATCATCGGAACATTGTGTGCGTACACCGCGGCCAAGAGGAGGATGCCACCAATGCTGAACATCTCCTGCTTCGAATTGACGGGACGCGCTAAGAAGCAGTTGTTCTCGCGCAAAGTTAGGTCCGGTATGAATAAGCGCCATGACATCCTGCAACTGATCGCGGAAACCGAATGCGCCGCCTGACTGGTAGTATCCTGTTCGCGCCCAGATCCGGCAGGCCAGTGTCTGATATAAAAGCCAGCCATTTGCCAGCACATTAAGGGATGGATCGGGTGTTTTTATCTGTACGGCATCAAGCGTGTGATCCCAGTACTGCCGCACCGCATTGAGGGCGTCGTCGGCTGCTGTTGAATCGCTGCTGAGTTGCGCGAGTTTTCTGGCTTCGCTTAAGTTTCGTCCTAATCCCAGAGTGAAGACAATTTCTTTTTCTTCACCATCAACCAGATCAAAAGGAACCTGGATCGCGGCGCAGGGATCCAGTCCGGCGCCAACTTTACCGGAGAGATGCAGACGTTTCATTACTGCCGGATCTTGAAGCGTTCCATTACGTCCCAGAAATTCCGTGCGATTGCCGCTAAATGTCCGCGTCAGCGCGTCGGTGTTAAAGAAAGCAACCCGGTTGGGAAATTCTGTGTTGTAAGGGTTACGCGCAAAAATAGCGCCGCTTTCGAGATCAACATCTGTAATGATGTGCATGGCAGTTTTCGTTCTGATGTCACCCAGAACCCATTCAGTGTATCCCGTAACGGAAAGACGGCGCGATTGTCCCGTATTATTTTTTATCTTCATCACTGTGAATTTAACCGCCAAGTCCAGAGCTACGTAAACCCATACTTCTGAATAGATGCCGCGTTCCGTATGTTCGAAGACGCTGTAACCAAAACCATGCCGGGTTACATAAGGGGTAACCCCCCGTCTGGGCAGCGGCATAGGTGACCAGAAGTGACCGCGCTCTTCGTCGCGGATGTAAAAGGCTTCTCCACTTTTATCGCTTACCGGATCATTGTGCCATGGTGTAAGACGAAATTCATGGGCATTCTCCGCCCAGGTGTACGCCATGCCACTTTCTGAAATTACAGTGCCGAACATGCGGTTTGCCAGCACATTTGCCCATGGCGCCGGAGTTATCTGACTTTGGGAAGTCGAAATAAGGTATTCACGTCCATCGGGAGTGAATCCGCCAAGACCATTAAAGAATAACAGGTCGTGACGCGGCGGCGCGGCTGTTGGCGTCAGTGCCGGACGATGGGTGCGGCTTGGTATCAGGCGAGGCACAGCTATTTTCAGGCCGACACGCTGTTTGGCCTGATTGGCCAGTTTCCCCCTGCTGCCGTGTATAATGACGTGAGCTACGGTTTGGATCAGGATGCGGTCTTCTTCCGATATTTGGTCCGTTGATCTGACAAAAATTCCACCGGGTTGATCTTTTAAG
>JBEKJX010000158.1:0-12368 GCA_050011015.1 Smithella sp. | reverse complement strand
GCGATGAGGTTATTTTATGGCTTAAACGCTCCAACCGTTACTTTCCTTATATTGAAAAGGCGTTGAAAGATAATTCCCTGCCCGACGATTTGAAATATATCGTCATAGCCGAAAGTTCTTTAAAGCCTTTGGCAGCATCAAACAGAGGCGCGGTGGGATTCTGGCAATTTATTGAAAACACAGGGAATAAATACGGCATGAAAATTAATAATGACGTTGACGAACGCCGCAATTTATTTATTTCCACGGACGCCGCAATAACTTACTTCAAAGACCTTTACGCGATTTTCGGCTCATGGACTCTGGCCGCTGCGGCTTATAATATGGGAGAGGACGGCCTTAAAACGGAAATCTTGATGCAGAAGGTAAACAACTATTACGAGCTTTATCTGAATCAAGAAACGCAAAGATATGTTTTTAGAATTCTTGCCGCTAAAATGATTTTATCCAATCCGGAGAAATATGGATTTTCCTTAACAGAAGATGAACTGTACAAACCTTTGCAGTTTGATCAAATAGAAATAACCGCAAATCAGCCCGTTCCATTGTATATAATTGCCCAGGCGGCAAACACCTATTTCAAAGTCATCAAGGATCTCAATCCTCAGATAAAGAATTATTATTTATCTGCCGGCAAACATAATCTTTTGATTCCCAAGGGATCGGCATCGGGAATTCAGGAAAGATATGAAAATCTTCTGAATCAATGGCTCGAGTTAAAAGAAAAATCTTTTTACACCATTCAGAAGGGAGATACTTTATCAAGTCTCGCCAAACGTTTTAATGTTTCGATTAAAGCGATAATGAACTGGAATAACATCACCAATCCCAAAGACGTGTCACCCGGAGATAAACTCATTATCTTCACCGGCACAGATGTACTTGATTCTTCCAGGAAACAAAAAGATTAGAACACATCATCTTTTGTTTAATTATCAACAACTCTTAATTTCTTGACAAATGTTATGTTCTGATTTAATCGATATTACATAGATATCGGGAAAAATTTATCTTGTAAAATACGACTTCAAGCTGAAAAAACTATGAAAATTGCGGACAAGATCAATGAATTAAAAAAGGAGAAAAATGCCGTCATTCTGGCGCATAATTATCAACTCCCCGAAATTCAGGATATCGCTGATTTTGTCGGAGATTCATTAGGATTAAGCATTGAAGCGGCGCGAACAAATGCCGCGATAATAGTTTTCTGCGGCGTGCATTTTATGGCGGAAACAGCCAAAATATTGTCTCCGCAAAAAAAGGTGTTGCTTCCGGATAAAAATGCCGGTTGCCCGATGGCCGATATGATTGATCCCGAAGGCTTAAAGGCTCTTCAGGCAAAGCATCCTGATGCCGTAACCATGTGTTATGTTAACACTTCGGCGGCGATAAAAGCCCAGTGCGATTATTGCTGCACTTCGGCTAACGCTGTGAAGATGGCTCAAAAAATCCTGCTTACACACAAAGAAATAATTTTTGTTCCCGACAGATACCTGGCACAGTATGTTTCCACGCAGGTCAATTATGATTTTATCACCTGGGAAGGATACTGTCCGATCCATGCTGAAATCTTACCGGAAAATATTATGCAGGCCAAAAGGCTGCATCCCAACGCCAAAGTTATTGTGCATCCGGAATGCAAACCGATAATAACCGATTGCTCCGACATTGTCGCCTCCACTGAAGGAATGAGTAAATATATCAAGTCTTCCGCAGAGAAGGAATTCATTATCGGCACGGAAACCGGCATAATTCACAGATTAAAAAAAGAAAATCCGGATAAAATATTTTATCCGGCAACGGAATCTGCTTTTTGTCCCAACATGAAACGAATCAATCTGAAAAAAGTTCTTCACTCCCTCGAGAATTTATCTTACGAAATCACACTGCCGCCGGATATTATGGAGAAGGCTCGACTTTCCATAGAAAGAATGCTGCAAACGATTTAAATATATAATACAGAATCGTTTTTCATTATAAAAAGTTTACAGGAAATAACAAATGAAGAAAAACATTATCGCCTCAACTAAATTTCCCGTTTCCGGACCGTATTCCGCCGCTGTGGAAGCAAACGATATTATTTTCATTTCCGGACAATTGCCGATTGATCCGGCTACCGGCGAAATCATCAACGATATTAAAACAGCCACCAGACAGGTTCTTATAAACATACAAGCTATACTGAAAAAAACTGATCTGGATATGTCTAATATTGTCAAAACAACAATCTTTTTAAAAAATATAACGGATTTCCCCGTCGTTAATGAAATATATGCCGGTTTTTTCCCTGAAGAACCACCGGCGCGTTCAACAATCGAAGCCAGCGTATTACCCAAAGGAGCCCTGATTGAAATCGAAGCGGTTGCAATAAGGAAATAAATTTATTCAAGCAAAGGTTGAATGATTATGGCAACAAAGCCGGAATCAGAAAACAAATCCGATAATAAGAAAAAAATTCAACAGGACGATTTATCTCTTCTTGCCGAAGACATTATAGCAAACGCCGGAGTCGGGATATATATCGTACAGCATGGCAAATTTGTCTATGTTAGTGATTTATATCAGAAATTTACCGGATACGTGGACACGGAGCTTTTAAGCACTCATTCTCTCAAAAATATTCATCCCGATGATAGAGAAAAGGTCAGAAAACAGGCAATAAAACGTTTGAAGAAGGAAAGCTTTGAGCCTTACGAATACAGGTTTGTTAATAAGAATAGCGATGTACGGTGGATTCTCGAAACGGTCACGCCCATCTTATGTAAAGGGGAACGGGCCACACTGGGAAGTTTTATGGATATCACCGAGCGCAAACGAATGGAGGAAGCTCTCATACAGAGTGAGGAAAAATATAGAACGATTATTGAAAATATCGAAGACGGCTACGTGGAACTCGACCTGAAAGGAAACTTCATTTTTTTCAATGATGCCATCAGCAAAATGCACGGCTATTCGCGGGAAGAATTAATGAAGATGAACTATCGGAATATTATGGATGAGGAAAATGCCAGAAAGATATATAAAAAATATAACACGGTATTCACCACGGGCCAATCAGAAAAAGATTTTGAATATGAAATAATCACGAAAAACGGACTTAGAAAATATCTGGAAACGTCTATATCGGTTATCAAAAATACTGACGGCCGTATTGTCGCTTTTCGCGGTATTGTGCGGGATAGAACGGCACACAGGCAGGCGGAAGAAGCGATCCGTCAAAGCGAAGAAAAATACCGATCCATTCTTGAAAATATCGAAGAAGGTTATTTTGAGGTTGATCTTGCCGGTAATTTTACGTTTTTCAATGATTCGACGTGTTTCCTCCTCGGTTATTCCAAAGAGGAAATGATGGGTATGAATTATTATAATTTTACGGAAAAAGAAAGCGTAAAGGAAGTTTTTAAAACTTTTAATACAGTTTACAAAAACGGCACAGCCGAAAAAGAATTCGATTGGCCGATTATAAGAAAAGATGGAACTAAAAGATACGTGGAAGCTTCAATATCGTTAAAAAAAGATTCATCAGGTGAAATAACCGGCTTTCAGGGATTTACCCATGATATCACTGAACGTAAACAGGCTGAAGAAGCGCTCCGCCAGAGCGAGGAAAAATACAGAAGCATTCTGGAAAACATCCAGGAAGCCTATTTTGAAGTTGATCTTGCCGGTAACTTTATATTCGTCAATGACTCCATGAGCCGCATCACCGGATGTACCAAAGAGGAATTGGCCGGCATGAATTACAGTCAGTTCTCAGATGAAGAAACTTCAAAAAATGTTTTTCAGGCATTTAATAAAGTATATAAAACAGGAGAACTCACTGAAGGATTTGATTGGCTCATTATAAGAAAGGATGGCACGAAGAGATACATTGAGTCGTCTGTTTCGTTACGAAAAAATTTATCGGATAAACCGATTGGCTTTAAAGGAATTATACGCGACATCACTGAACGCAAACGGATAGAACAGGAACTCAACCATATGGCTACCCATGACGCCCTGACCGGACTGCCCAATCGTTTAATGTTTATCCAATTACTGAATCAGGCAATTCTGTCCGCGCAGCGTAATAAAAAGCAGTTAGCGGTTCTATTTATTGATCTTGACCGGTTCAAGATTATCAACGACTCTCTGGGTCATGAGGCGGGAGATCAACTCCTGCAGGAAATTGCCAATCGATTCAGACAATCGTTGCGTTCCGTTGATGTTGTCAGCCGTCTGGGAGGTGATGAATTCATTATATTTATTGAAGATTTCGACGAATTGAATCATGTAGCAACCCTGGCCCACAAAATACTTACCTCCACTATTAAACCGATAGTTCTTATGGGTGAAGAATGCCGCGTAACCGCCAGTATCGGCATCAGCCTTTACCCCGGCGACGGACAGGATGAACAAACCCTGATGAAAAATGCGGATATCGCCATGTATTTTGCCAAGGAAGAAGGCAAGAACAATTATCAGTTCTACTCCAAAAATATTCAATCAACGGCAAATGAACGTCTTTCTATTGAAACAAATCTGCGCCTTGCCTTGGAACGTAGAGAATTCCATCTGGAATATCAGGCGAGGCTGGATTTCAAAACCGGCGAAATATCCGGAGTGGAAGCCCTGCTGCGCTGGAATAATTTCTATCTTGGTTCAGTAACTCCCACGCAATTCATTCCTGTAGCCGAAGAAACAGGGATGATCGTGCCCATCGGCAGATGGGTGTTGAAAACCGCCTGCGCCCAAAATATCGCCTGGCAGCGCCAGGGTCTGCCTGCTGTCTGTATGGCGGTCAATTTATCGATTCGTCAACTGATGGATGATAATTTGTTGGAAGATATCAGAACAACATTGAAGGAATCCGGCATGGCGCCAAACCTTTTGGAACTGGAAATCACTGAAAGCATGGTAATGCACAATCCCACGCGCCTTATTGCGGTGTTGACCAAAATCAAGGAATTGGGCGTCCGACTCGCCATTGACGACTTCGGAACAGGTTATTCTTCCCTGGCCCAGATAAAACACTTCCCCATTGACACTCTAAAGGTGGATAGGTCGTTCATTCGCAATCTCACGCAAGATTCCGAGGACAAGGCAATTACCGAAGCGATTATCACCATGGGCAAGACTCTAAGTCTTACTGTCGTGGCCGAAGGTGTGGAAACTGAGGAACAGGAGGATTTCCTGCGGGAACACAATTTAAATAAGGCAGGCCGGAAAAATTCTTAATCGGGTTATGCAGACCCGCTATATCGAATGAATAATTGAAGCTCTCCATAGCGAGTTAATACCAAGTCGCATTCTTTAGCTAACTTTGTTGGCTGCGTCGTCGGCTTCCTCAACGTATTTAAATACGGGAGTGCACCCAAAGGGGGCACAATAAAAAATAGATATTTACCTTACCGGTGATCTGCGCCATTATGGCGTAGATCACATACGCCTGTGGAGCCTCCTCCTTGCCGCCGCGTTATCTTTTGACCGGAGGCGCAACTGAAAAGGAGCGCAATAAAAATAGACTTTACCTTACCGGGAATTGACGCCTGTCAGGCGACAGATTCCATGCAACTCGGTATAAGATATTTGCGCCCGCTTACGAATTCATCTTAATCTTTAAACAAGTTTTCTATTTAATGCTTCCGCTGCTTCATGCGCAGTTTTCGATAACTGGCTATTACCGTGCAACAGCGTTTTTAAATAATCTCTGGATTTTGATCCCCCTATTTTACCCAAAGCCGACAGACAGGCTGCTATGATCTCCGAGTGTTCCCTGCTTGGTTCTGTTTTAATTAATTTTAGAAAACCGCCTTTAACTTTCAATAAATCCGATGCTATGCCGATAATATCATTTTCCAGATGTTCTTTATTTACGTCATTGTCAATTCTGCCCATTGCCCTTATCAGACCGGCAATAAATCCCGCCTCATTGATTGTCATATCCTTTTTCTTTTCCAGTTTTTCTTTTACCAGCGGCACAAGTTTTTTAACCGCTTCTTCCGACAGATATAGTTCACGCTCTATTATATTTGCCGCATGAATCCGAACCTTTTCATCCTCGTCACCCAAAGCTTCCACTGCCGAATTTTCGACATCATGCTTGTTTAATTTAGCCATCACTCCGAGAACTTTGCTTCTGATGCTCGGGTTAGGATATTTAATATATTTTTTAAGCAAATCGGCATCATCGCTTTTACCGACATTTATGATTACAAGCAAAGCAACGTTTAACATGGACACTGATTGATTCTGATCATTAAGTATTTGTATGGACCACTGCCGGGCCGGTTCGCCTTTTTTAGACAGGATGTCTACCAGACTTTTCAAAACATTCGGATCCTTGCACTTATCAAATACAACGCCGGCTATTTTTATGCACATGGATGTCAATTGCATCAAAATCTCATTTATTAAATTTCTCGCATCCGGCTCCGCATGAATGTACTTATAAACAAATATTTCCTCGGAACCTTCAAAGACGGAATCAGGCAAGTTTGAAAACAATTCCATTTTGTTTGAAGAGAATTCTTCCCGCGATGAAAAACCGCCGATTGCTTTTACAATTTGATTGATCGCGGACCATTCTCCCATACTGATAAGCTCCGGAATGATTCTTTTGAATACAACAACAAGAGATTCCATATCCGCGGAGGATGAAGTTTTAAAAGCCTTGTCTATGAACGTATCTATTTGTGATATAACATCACCGGCCAACTTTTTTGTTTGTATATTAAATCGAAGTTCCTCGGGAAGCATGTCGTATTTAATGATTTCATGTTCGTATAATTGCTCAAACAAATCAGCAGTATCAGACAGATCTTCCGTCATAATCTGCTTTGCGGCTATATTGAGCAATTTTGCCAGATAATCACATTTTTCCTGATGTTTAGGGTTATCTTTGTCCGATTGTATTTCCTTTTTGCTTTGTTTGTAAATCTCGAAAACATCCTTCGTAACTGGCACCATCTCATTTGCCGGCAGTGCACCTATAATCATCTCTTCCAGTTCGACTCTTTCCGTTGATTCCGCTAGATGGCTCGCAATAACATCGCAGTTGATCAGAAGGTCGCGGAGCAACTCATTATTATTAAGAGGCCGAATGATATCCGCTACAATTTGCTTTCTTATCTGCTTGATTTTATCAATGGAAGCATCCCGGAACATCGGCAGCACTTTCAGGTCTTTCGCGAGCCTGCGCAATATGATGGCCACACGCCAGGGAAGCTTTGCTTTGATCACGATATCTGTTTTGAAAATCGTGGTAACTTCGGTTATATTTAAGCCCACAAGAGATTTTGTCAGATACTCGCCAACTGAGGAACTATCCGTAGATTCCGCAACCGGCTCGCTCATGACGTCAATGAATGATTCAAAATGTTCAGGCGTGATATTTTTCTTTATGACAAAACTGTTGAGGCTTTTTCGTTCAAAATAATCCTTGAGCTTCGGAACAAATAAATCCAAAGTGTTTTCTTTGGTCAGTTTTCTGATATTGAAAGGTTCCTCCAGAATTCCACTGATATGGATATCAACTGTTTCCCCGACTTCATGACAGGTAAGCATGATTTCTGAAGAAGTGCCCAGGGCGTTTATAAAAGAATCATAAAGCCCCTTTTTAACATCAAGGGAAACAGGATGGCTGGAGTCATAATAACCGCTTCGGGAAATTGCTTTGGTAAGATCAATAACAAACTCGCAGGCGGTTTTAGCTTTAACGAATTCTTCTGTAGTTAAATCTTTTTTTTCATTTTTCTTATAACTGCCATCAGTATTTGTATTCATGCGCCAGCCCTCTTCCTTTTGATATTTCCGGTAACAATTTACTTTAATGGAAATGGAATGCTTAACTTGAGACAGTGATGTATTTTTTTAAACGTGCAATTCCGGCTTTAAGGAATTACCATATTTTCATGCACTTTTATCGTATAAGCGGCTCGCAAATTACTGAATTATTTATTATTATATCATACCTTCTAATAAATACAAACAAAATATCTCTAACAGCGAGAAAACCGATTCCATGAATTGACAAAAAGCAAGAAGAAGTTTAAAAGATATCATTGAAGATCTCCACGGCAAGCTGCGGAGAATCTTCTATTCTCAATGAATTATATGATTCAGTATTCGCTCGCTTCCTTTGCAGTAAGCCATGCGGAATGCGCTCGCTGCTGAATTCGAGTTCTGATTTTAAGGATAAATAATATGAATAGAAAAATGTTTTGTATGTGTGATCGCGTAAAGCTTAATATTTCTTTGCTCATAGTTTTTTTAATTATGATGCTGAGCGCCTGCGCTACCGCGCCCGTGCCTGTTGCCGTCAAACCGGCAAAAATAGCGGTTGTGCTGGGAGGCGGCGGCTCCAAGGGATTTGCACATATTGGTGTGCTCAAGATTCTGGAAGCGCAGCATATTCCCATAAACATGGTAGTGGGAACAAGCGCCGGCAGCCTGGTCGGCAGCTTGTACGCGTCGGGCAAATCCGCCTTCGAACTGCAGGGAATTGCTTTGAAGATGGATAAGGATAATGTCATTGATTATGATTGGAAAATCTGGAATGGCGGCCTTATTATAGGCGATAAGCTGGAAAATTTTATCAATACCAATGTTAATAATACACCGATAGAAAAACTTAAAATCCCTTTCTATGCTGTGGCCACCGACATAGCTACAGGCGAAGAAACGGTATTTGCCAGAGGCAATACAGGCATGGCCGTGCGTGCCAGTTGCTCCGTTCCGGCCGTTTTTCATCCTTTGAAAATCGGCAATAATACCTATGTGGATGGCGGTTTGGTGAGTCCGGTGCCTGTTGACGTGGCACGCCGCAATGGAGCGGATATCGTGATCGCCGTGGATATTTCCGGCGGTATTGATAAAGGTGTACCTGACGGCATACTGGATACCATGAAAAAGTCGGTAAATATTATGTATAACCACATTGCGGAATATCAGATAAAAAATGCCGATGTGGTAATCCGCCCCGATATGACGGGTATCGGGTCCACCGATATGGAAAAATTTAACCAGGCGATTTTTGAGGGTGAAAAGGCGGCTACCTTAAAGATACCTGAACTGCAGAAAATCATTGCCCGGTTAAAACAGGAAGGCCGGCTTTAAAATTATGATCACTATTGGCGGCAGAGCCCATAATATCGAAGAGATCACCGCTGTAAGCAAGTTCGGCTACCCTACTCTGGAAATTTCTCTTGACGATCCTGCCGTAGTATCCGGATGGATTCCTCAGCTTCTGGAAATAAAAAATACCTACGGCACATCTTTTCTTGCTCACTATCCCAATGAGGATAACCCTTCCGATGTGGAAATACTCCGGGATAAATTTCTTCCCCGCATCAAAGCGCTGATGGATGTATCGCGGCAACTGGACATCAACAAAGCGACCATACATTTCTGGATTGATAAAAGATGGGCTCCGGCGAATCTCATCCGGGGAAAGATTGAACTGCTCTCCCGCATTGTGGACATGGGCTCTGATTTCGGAATTACCGTATGCATAGAAAATCTGACTGAACGCTCCGATAGTTTCGCAGCGGCATTTGAAGCCATCCCCCAACTCAGGATGACTCTGGATATCGGACATGCCCAGCTTCTTGCGAAAAAAAATACTTCTTTTGGTTTTATAGAAGATTGTTTTTCCAGAATCGCGCATATGCATGTTCACGACAATAATGGCGGAACAAGTGTTAAAGATGATCTCCATCTTGCCCTGGGCGAAGGCTCGGTTGATTATAAGGCGATTTTCAAAGCTCTGGTCATCAAAGGTTACGATTCAACCATTACAATGGAAGTAAAGCCCAAAGACATAGCCAAAACAAAGCAGACGCTGGAAGAGTGTATCTATCAGGCAATGAGCTCTGAAGGGACTTGACCCTTCGCCCTTTCAAAAAACCCATTTCTTCTTTAAAATTTCCTTTTAATTTAAAATTAATTAACTACATGACTCTCAGGCGAAAATTTAATTTTGGGCCGCCATTCGAACAGGGTATCAATAGAATTTACTTAATTCCTTTCTATTCCCCCAGCGCGATGGTTCTATTTTCCCAAGTACTTCGGGCGTATTCTGATGCAGGATTCCGAGCTTATCGAAAATGATTTCAATTTTTTCTCCGGGGTTTATCCACAAATCGTTATCCAGTCCCGTGCAATCCGGTATTGTTCCCAAACCGATAACCGTTCCCGGCAAAAGCGGGAAAACAGTTTGCAAATATTCAAGCGCTTTAACAGGATGGGAAAAATATTCGGAAGTGCTCCCCTTCCATTCATACCTATCCCCTATTCTTACTTTTACATTCAGGTCAAGAGGATTGACGATTTCATCGGGAGTAACGATAAACGGCCCAAGTCCCTTGCTGTGGCCGAAATCCTTACTTCTGGCAGGACCGGTTCCGATCATTTCCCAGAACTGTACGTCACGCGCCGACGAATCGTTAAATATAGTATATCCGGCAATGGGTCTTAATTCGTTTCCCGTAATGATGGCAAGCTCCGGTTCGATATCCAGGTAAGATGAATAAGCCGGCCAGTTAATGGTATCGTTATCCCCTATTATGGCGTTATGGTTGCATTTATAATAAAGCATCTTTTTACCCGCCGCCCTGCTCAATCTTTTTTTAACAACCGGCGCGATCATCGAACCGAAAACGCCAAATTCATGCCTCATCAAAGTTGCCGCGGAATTGCCCAGATGACGCGGCGTCAGGCCGAAATCGATCAGCGCCAGGGGTGCGGCTATGGGAGCAATTATCTTCGCTTTTTCGAGAGGTGTTTTTTCTTCATCGCTAAAAGAGGAAAAGTTGGCATAGCCGTATTTCAGGAGAACTCTTGCCGCGTCTTCGCTTGACGGCAGCTTTTCCAGATAAGAATAGATATCTGTAAATTCCACATTTTTTTGTCCGGATTTCCGTAAAAGCGTTTCAAAAGATACCGCATAACCCCTGATTACTACTCCAAACAGCGGCGTACTGCCTGAGACAGGCTTGAAGTTCAGCAGCTTCATGCAAACAGACTCCTTTTTTTAATTATTATGCCAATTTAAACAAAGAAGAAAGCTTTCGGCCTTTGGCTTTTTATTTATTTGACTATAATCTCGATGCCTTGTTCCCGTTGGGGCATTTTGCAATCATGTTGATGAACACCGGCAAGAAATGCTTGAATCGTCTTGACAGTGAGATTTTCCGTTTTTCCGGATAGGCCGATACCGGCAAAATTCAAATGGGTTGAGCCTTTTATAATGCCCAGCCACTTGCATCCGGCAGGCATATCGTAGAAAGGCTCTGTACGGTTTTTCCAGTTGGGTACGTCTAGTTGCCAGTCATTTGTTCCGGTCATTAAAAGTACCGGTTTGGATATTTCCCGCCAGGCATTCTCGGGAAAGATAGTACCCGGGCCCTGCGGAGAAAGAGCTATGTATATATCGAACGCGTTCGAGCCGCTGACCCCCAGCTTGTTCTTCGCGCCCGCTTCGATCATTGTCGTTGCCGCGCCCATGGAATGTCCGATCAGTATGGATTCTTTCGCGTCGCAACGCTCCTGCGCCCATTGTTTCGCCGCCGCGATATCCATAAATCTTCCCCTGTAAGCTTCCGGCTCCGTAATGAGTTGTAAAAGTCCTTCACGCGGTCCGACGGCAAGCACCTTTTGATTAAGGGCTTGAAATCCGCTTTCCTGATGACCGACGACAACAGTCAGGTAATCCTCTGAAGACATGGCTTTGCCGATATATGAATAAACTTTTTCCGATGCGCCGGCCCCGTGGGAAATTATGATTATGCCCCGGCAACTATTTTTGTCCGGAAAATATACGGAGAGGGGGACGGTTTTCTTATCCTGCCGGGTAATATTAATAATCTCCTGACACAGCGCCGTCCCTGAAAAGGATATTAAGATAAGTATGGAAACAAAACAAATTTGAAAGCGATTATTTTTTGACATTCGATGAATACCTCTGGCTGACATCTGATATTATGGATCTACTTTAAGTACTACCCGAACAATAGAGTTGATTTGAAAATTACCGGTTTCTCTCTATCATATATTTGAAAATATGAAAATCGGTATTTATGAAAGAAAGGAGCCAATACTCGTGAAGATGCTAGCGCAATAACCAATTGAGCGCCTCCTGTTCATTACTGACAATGAATAATCTGGCGCCGCGGTTTACAGCCACGTTTTCCATGAACTTGTTTATGTGCTCCTGTTTTCTAAGCATCGCAAATTTGTATTTGTTTCCGAATATATTTGCACCCAGTTCACCGATAAAGAACTTTTCCATATCACGCACATCGGGTAAATCAAACGCATGGACAAGAATTCTTGTGCGGTTATTTTTCACAAGAAACCGTTTGACGGTCAAAAAAATATCTTCTATTTCG
>JBEKJX010000157.1:0-7185 GCA_050011015.1 Smithella sp. | reverse complement strand
ATGAGATGGGCAAACGTTTTTTGGAATCCTCCGCAATTCCTTCATACATGACTCTTAAAGGACCATTTGTGTATAGCGAAGTGGGAGGGGGAATTAAGATTCTAGCTTTATATGATGTTGACCAATCCAAATTAAGAGAAGCAGAAGAAGTTGTTCTAAACCGTTACGCAAAATATTTTGGAGTTCCCGGTTTTAGCTATTCTGTACAGCCATGGCTTGAAATAAAAGAAGCTCTCAAAATGATCGGGTTGGCATAAGAATCTGATCTCAACCATAAATTGTTCCACACAAATGAAAGGAGATAAAAATGTATCTTATTACAATATCGTTATATCCAACCGATAAAGTAAAGGAAGCGGCGAATATGTATGTTAAAATGATGACAAAATATCCTGACGATACTAGTTTGATGACCCCAATTGTGCAGGTTGCGGTGAGAACAACTCTTGAAGGCATAAGATGCATACATGTTAGTGAAGTAAAAAAAGGGAAATTTGAGGCTGCCCACGATTTTGCGGTGAAGAGAATGACGATGTTCTATGACATCCCGGGGTATAGATGGACAATTAAACCCTTTCTGGATATTGAAGAGGCAATGAAAACTATAGGTATGTGACCTAAATTTGACAAACCCATTTTCCTGTCTGGTGAATTAAGAGCAGAGTCAGCAATGGCTCTGCTTTTTTATTTTTTTCTTCCCGTATTCTTCAAATCGTTAATCTCAGTGGATATAAAATCTTTCAATCGGAAAGAATCCGTTTAAAATTTGTTTTGGACAAGAATGGAAAACATTGATATCCATTACAACAAAGAAGGTGTCGCTATGATTATTGCACAGTTAAATGGTGGGCTTGGCAACCAAATGTTTCAATATGCTTTTGGCAGGCACTTGGCTCAAAAACAATACTCTGTACTGAAACTTGATTTATCTGATATAGAAAGAGGGAAATATCGTCCTTACGGTCTTCACTGTTTTAATATACAAGAACAAATTGCAAATAGAACGGATATTAATTTCTTCATGAGGGGAAAATATTTAACCCGGTTTAAGAAATTAAGTTATGTCATTCTAAGAAAAATTGGTTACAGAAGCAACATAAATAGTTTATTGCACAAAGGTGAAATAATTAAAGAAGAATTTGGCGACTTTTCTAAATATAATCCTGATATTATTAATAAAACCGATTCTTTATACCTGATAGGTTATTGGCAAACAGAGAAATACTTTTCCCCTATTAGAAACGTATTGTTGAAAGAATTCACCATAAAATATCCCCAAGATTCAACAAACAAAAAACTTTCTGAAATTATCCAGGCAAGTAATTCTGTGTCAGTTCATGTGCGGCGAGGCGATTACATTAGTAATTCTGATTATTTTCAATTTCATGGCGTTTGCAGTATTGACTATTATATTAAAGCAGTCAATTACATTGCCGGATTGATTGATAAACCGCAATTTTTTATTTTTTCAGATGACCCATTGTGGACTAAATCAAATATTAATCTTCCGTACCCAACACATTTTATTGATCATAATGCAAATCAAGATTATGAAGACTTGCGTTTAATGAGCCAGTGTAGACATAATATTATTGCAAACAGTTCTTTTAGCTGGTGGGGAGCATGGCTTAATAAAAATCCTGATAAAGTGGTATGTGCTCCAAAGAAATGGTATGAAAATGAAAATATAAATATAAATGACCTCATACCATTCGATTGGGTGAAATTATAAAAAACAACTCCCGAAATGTAGTTACTTCCGTTTTAACTTAAACAAATATTTAGCAAAATAAGTTTTGGAAGACCACTAAAAGTAAAAGTGGCTGCTTTCTCGTATCTGAACGTAACGCTCTTTCAATCCATAATCCTCGTTTTTAATAGTCAAGCAATACTGAACCTTCGCAGGTGAAACAAACAATTGACTTTGGCCTGTGAATCGGGATGCCATTCTGACCTATTTACAAGTCCGATCGGATTCCGGTTTTGACCCGGGCCGATGAAAGCGAAGGGCTGGCTTCTGCAACAAAACAAGGGAATGAATGACCTCTTAGCCCTTTTTTTTTTATTAATAACTGTGATATGGGTAACACAATTATGTCTGTTGGATTTGTGAGGACTGGAGTTAACGGCGAAAGGGTTGATGCCGATCAAACAAAAGGCGGGAAGAAATGTTATTTGACTCCATTGAATTTTTAATATTTCTACCAACAGTATTTTTATTATACTGGTTTGTCTTTCAGAAAAATTTAAAATTACAAAACTTATTTATTCTTATTATCAGCTATCTGTTTTATGGCTGGTGGGATTGGAGATTTTTATCTTTGATTCTTCTGTGTTCAGAAATAAACTATCTGGCAGGGGTATCATTAGCGTCTCAAGAAAACAAAAAGAATAGAAAGTTAATACTCGTAATATCTTGCGTCGCCAGTTTAGCGCTGCTTTGCGCTTTTAAATATTTCAATTTTTTTATTGATAATTTCATAAATGCATTTGCTTTAGCAGGCATCCATTTACAGGCGAGAACTCTCCACATCATCCTTCCTGTCGGAATAAGTTTTTATACCTTCAAAGCGTTGGGCTACACGATTGACGTTTATAAAAGGAAGCTGGAACCGACAAGAGACATTATCGCCTTTTTCTGTTTTGTCGGTTTTTTCCCGCAACTGCTGGCGGGACCTATTGACAGAACAACCAATCTCCTGCCTCAATTTTATATAAAACGAACTTTTGAATATGATAAAGCCGTTGATGGTATGCGTCAGATTCTATGGGGTTTTTTCAAGAAAGTTGTGATTGCTGACAATTGTGTCGAATATGTAAATCAAATTTTCGCAAACTACGAAACATTGCCTGCCAGTACATTGGTATTAGGAGCGGTTTTCTTTTCATTTCAGATATACGGTGACTTTTCCGGATATTCAGATATTGCCATTGGAACTTCCCGGTTATTCGGTTTTCGTTCAGTGCGAAACTTCAGCGTACCTTACTTTTCGCGGGATATTGCTGAATTCTGGCGAAGATGGCACATATCGCTTACTTCATGGTTCCGGGATTATTTATACATTCCTCTGGGCGGCAACAGAGGAAATAAATATCAAGTTGTCAGGAACACATTTATCGTTTTTCTGGTATGCGGTTTTTGGCATGGAGCAAACTGGACTTTCATTGTTTGGGGATTGATCAATGCTCTTTATTTTCTGCCTTTGCTCCTGTTGGGGAAAAACAGAAAAAATATTGATACAGTCGCACAAGGCAAAATATTACCGACTATAAAAGAACTGTTTCAAATTGTTACAACATTTTCGCTTGCCACTCTTGCGTGGATATTTTTCAGGGCAGACAGCCTTAGTCAGGCATTCTCATATATCGGTAACCTGTTTGCAAAATCATTGATTGCTTATCCTGAATATTCAGGAGGAGGAAAGCTAATTTTACCTCTGTTATTAATCATGATACTGATACTGGCAGAATGGCTGCAGAGAGACAAGCAACATGGATTGGAAAACTTAAAAATGCACCCCGTTTTAAGATGGATTATCTATTACTGTATAACATTAATTATTTTCATTTTTGGATGTCCGCATCAATTTATTTACTTTCAATTTTAATTTACAGAGAAGACATCGGTGAGTCAAAATAAAACCATGAGAAAATTTTTATTGAAAATTACAGTTTTTTTAATACCCGTATTATTGACTGCTTATTATGCAGATATATTATTATCTAATAGTCTTAAAACATCGAGAAGCGAAGAATATGGCGTTTGGAATGATATTTACAATGGGAAGATAAATTCTGACATTGTAATTTATGGTTCTTCCAGAGCTTGGGTTCATATTGATCCTGAAATCATATCCAGGAATTTAAATCTTTCAGCCTATAACATGGGTATTGATGGCCATAACTTTTGGCTGCAATATTTGAGGCACTCCCTTTTATTACAATACAATGTAAAACCAAAAATAATTATTCACTCTCTCGATCTATTCACCTTAAGTATGCACAAAGGATTGTATAAACGCGAACAATTTTTACCGTATATGTTAAATAATGAACTCATAGAAAAAGCGACATCTTCATATGAAGGCTATAATTCATTGGATTATAAAATACCGATGATCAGGTATTTTGGACAACGACATGCAATATTTCATGCAATACAATTAATGATCGCGCCCTCAAGCAATTTACCTGACAGGATAAATGGTTATCAGGGGCAAGACTTGACATGGAATGACGATTTTATAAAAGCAAAAGCTAAAATAAAAGAATATGAAATAGGTATAGATGCTGCGACCGTTCAATTGTTTGATGACTATTTACATGAATGCAGAAAAAAAGGCATAAAAGTTATCCTTGTGTATACTCCGGAATATATTGAAGGTCAAAAATTCGTTAAAAACAGAGAAGAAATATTTAAGCTCTTTAAAAAGTTAAGCCTGAAATATGATATTCCTTTTTGGGATTACTCTAATGATCCAATTTCATTTCAAATAAAATATTTCTACAATTCACTTCACATGAATAAGAAAGGTGCGGAGTTGTTTACAAACGAACTGACAAATGCCCTGAAAGAATATATAGAGAAAAATACAGCCTGCCGCGATACCCGTTAGATGCGTCGTTATCCTCTTTCAATCCGTAATCCTTAATTCTGACAACTGCCGGATACTGTGGATTGGCAGGTGGCTCATGCATTTTTCCTTCCTGAAGTCCTCAATTCTTTGGTCTTAAAAATCATTTAATCTTTCAATCGATAAGCGTTAAAAAATAGATGAATTTTAAAGCAACTTTTGGTATGAATTTAATAATTTACTAACTCTTGTTCTAATAAGAGGTGTTTTAATGGAAAAGAAAGAAAAATATCAAGTTTCTTCATCTATGAATGAAGGTTTTCTTGAAATTGTTGTAAAAGGTGAAGTAACAGCTAACACCTATGAAGATGTGGTGAATGAAGTAAACGCCATTATAAAAACAAATAACGCAACGAGAGTATTAGCAGACTTCCGTGCTATTGATAAACGTATAGAGCCTTCAGAAATGTATCGTTATATAAGAAATTACAATGCCATTCTTTTTGATATTCAATATGCAATAGTCGACCTTCCCCAAAACGTTGAATATAAGAATGCAGCAATAAATGCAGGTCTGAAGTCATTAATGTGGTTTACCGATATGGATGCTGCAAGAAAGTGGATTAAAGGCATTAAATAAAATAATATAATATAAAACGTTACTATCCCGATTATCATTAATGAGGATAGTGAGTGGCTTCTGCGGTTTCCTATAAATATTCATCTTTCAATATTTTAATTTAATGTTATATTACTCCCGGAATTGTTCAACATTAAGCATCGTTTTTTTCTGATAAAAATAAAATAGAGGATTCAATCTATGAAAGTGAAAAGCAGAGTAATTGTTCTTGCTGTAACCTTGTGGTCATTATTACTGATTGCAACAACGCCGAGTCCCCTATCAGCGGCGGGGATTACAGAGAAGGAAGCTTACGAGATCGGTATTGAGGCTTACCATTACTTCTATCCGCTTATCTTCACGGACTTGACTAGACGTGTACAGACTAATATGCCAGCGGGCGTAAAACCGGGATTAGGACCGATGAACACCTTCATCCATGCACCAGCCTTTCCACCTGCTGAATTTCGCACAGTAGTTCGTCCCAATTTCGATACGCTCTATTCAACGGCGTGGCTTGATTTGACCAAAGAACCAATGATTATTTCCGCTCCTGACACCCGCGGACGCTATTATCTGCTTGAGATGATGGATATGTGGACAGATGTTTTTGCGGCACCCGGAAAGAGAACCAGCGGTACAAAGGCAGTCAGTTTCGCAATCGTTCCCAGGGGCTGGAAAGGTAACCTGCCCAAAGGAATCACATCTATCGAATCGCCAACGCCCTATGTCTGGATCATTGGTCGAACCCAGACCAATGGTCCCAAAGATTATGATGCGGTGCACAAGATTCAGGAAGGCTATAAAGTTACACCACTATCCCAATGGGGCAAGAAAGCCAAGCAGTTCAAGTTTATTGCTGATCAAAATGTTGATATGAAAACGCCGCCTCTGGTACAGGTAACCACTATGTCAGCCGCCAAGTACTTCAGCTATGCAGCTGAACTGATGAAACTGAATCCTCCTCACGTCACCGACTGGTCACAAGTTGCGCGACTGAAGCGTATTGGCATTGAACCCGGCAAGGGCTTCGACATCAACAAAGTGTCACTCGAGGTCAAGGCAGCGCTTGAACGTGCTGTTATAGATGGATTCAAGCAGATGAAAGAAAAGGCGCCCACGTTGGCACGGGTTGTCAATGGCTGGCAGATGAATACTGACACAATAGGTGTATATGGCAACAACTATCTTAAGCGGGCTATTATCGCTATAGTGGCGCTTGGTGCCAACCAGCCGGAAGACTCGATCTACCCGATAAATGTCGCCGATGCTGATGGCAAACCGCTTGAGGGAAACAACAAATATGTAATGCATTTTAATAAGGATGAACTTCCGCCGGTAGAAGCCTTTTGGTCGATAACCATGTATGATGCAGAAGGGTTTCAGGTTGCTAACCCAATTAACCGTTTCGCCATAGGTGATCGAGATGATTTAAAGTACAACCCTGATGGTTCTCTAGATGTATATATTCAGAACGAATCGCCTGGAGGGGATAAAGAATCCAACTGGCTTCCTTCACCTGCTCAAGGTAGACTCGCAATCACCATGCGCCTGTATGTGCCAAAAATACAAGTGCTTGACGGGAGATGGAATCCTCCGGCAATCAGGAAGATACAGTAGGGATTAATTGATTATTACTCAGATCACAAAAATAAGTAAAATAGGGGACAGCTGGAAATAGGGGACAGCGCCCTATTTAATTATTGACTTTGCGGATGGAATAGTGTTATTTTGTTCCATGCCCAGAATAGGAAGAATAACAGCAATAGGATATCCGCATCACGTCACTCAGCGCGGCAATTACCGCCAGCGTGTATTTAAAACAAACAAAGACTATAAGCAGTACCTGTCATGGTTGAAAGAATATTCGGATAAGAACTCTCTGGATATATGGGCGTATTGTCTCATGCCCAATCATGTGCATTTTATCTGTGTGCCGCAGAATATTGATTCTCTGGCCCGCACATTCAACACACTCCATATGCGATATTC
>JBEKJX010000156.1:0-7212 GCA_050011015.1 Smithella sp. | reverse complement strand
ACAGGTATTTCCGCTGCGCTCCTGCCGAAACCGGGATTTTAGACTGCGTACAAGGCCTTGTCTGGAATATCAAATCGGACGATGTTTGGCTCCGTGTAAAGGATTGATCGATGAAGATGCATACCGGAAAATGGCCCAGAGTGCGGTATCCTTTCTGCAGGGACGTCGTCGTGAATTAATTTCCGAACTGAAGAAACAGATGGATGAAGCATCCGGGGAACTTAATTATGAAGAAGCTGCGCGTCTGCGCGACCGTATCGCGTTGCTTGTGCACGCACTGGAAAAACAAAATGTTGACGGGGGCGGAACAAAAGATCAGGATTTGGTTGGTTTATACGAGGAGGATGATAATTATCAAATCTGTATCTTGTTTGTGCGCGGGGGAAAGCTTCTGGGCAGTAAATCATTCGCGCCGGTTAAAATAAAGATGGATCAGGTTGAAATTGTTTCATCATGCCTGACTCAGTTTTATGATGAAAAGGCAATTATTCCTGATGAAATTATTATTCCCTGTCATTTGCCGGATGAAGAAGTAATTACGGAGTGGCTGACCGAAAGGAAGCAAAAAAAGGTCACGTTGACTGTGCCCTCTATCGGAACAAAGAATGCTCTGCTGGATATGGCTAATACCAATGCCCGCAATCTTTGGGAAGCGTTACACAAAAAGGAAGAACAGAAAACGGCCGCTTTGCAAATTCTTCAGGAGAAGTTATCGCTGACAAAATTGCCGCGGCGCATAGAGTGTTATGATATTTCCAATATCGGCGGCAAGCATGCCGTAGGTTCAATGGTTGTCTTTCAGGATGGCGAGCCGGATAAAAACAGTTACCGGCGCTATCGGATAAAGGGGTTATCGGGACCAGACGATTACGCCATGATGCATGAAATACTTTCACGCCGGTTCGCGCGTGGAGAAAACCTGCCTGATTTAGTTGTTGTTGATGGTGGCAAAGGACAACTCAATGTGGCTCTTTCAGTGTTAAAAGATTTAAAAATTAAAATCGATGCTGTTGGTCTTGCCAAGGAGGAGCGCGCAGTTATTTCCGGCAAAGGAATCGTAAATAAGAAAGTGGCAAAATTGGAAGATCGTGTTTATCTGCCGGGGCGTAAAGACGCAATTTATTTATCCGGTTGGCCGCATGCGCTGCGAATTCTTCAGCAGGTGCGCGATGAAGCGCATCGCTTCGCTTTGAGTTATCATCATCAGATAAAGCAAAAAGATGATATGATTTCCGTTCTTGATGATATTGCCGATATTGGCGAGGCGCGCAGAAAAATGTTGCTGAAGCACTTTGGTTCAAGCAAACGAGTTCAAAAAGCGTCCCTTGATGAATTACAGAGAGTTCCGGGAATTGGTCAGTCTCTGGCCGAAAAAATCTATTTCCATTTGAGAAATGAAAAGTGAGCATAATGACTTAATATGAGTTTTGTAACCATTTTCATTATTGCTGTCGGTCTCGGTGTTGATGCCTTTTCCGTAGCGATCGGCATCGGAGCCGCCGATGATAAGAAATCCTGGTCTCCTGTGTTGCGGATGGCCACAGCCTTCGGATTGTTTCAGTTTGCCATGCCGATTATCGGCTGGCTGGCCGGCCTGACGGTCGTCAATATCATAGCGTCATTTGATCACTGGATTGCTTTTGCTCTGCTGGCTTTGGTCGGTGGTAAAATGATTTGGGAAGGATTTAAGAAGGGAGAAAGTGAAGACAAAACAGATCAGACGAAGGGTCTGCCGTTGCTCATACTATCAATTGCCACCAGTATTGACGCACTGGCGGTGGGATTCGGCTTTTCCATATTAAAAGTGCCCGTTGTTTTTCCGGCGATAGTCATAGGTGTTGTTTGCTTTTTGATGACAATCACCGGAATGATCTTCGGAGTAGCCCTGGAAAAAATCTTTGGCAAAAAAGTGGAAATATTCGGCGGCGTCGTTTTAATTGCCATCGGGATAAAAATTCTTATCGGCCATGGAATATAATTTCTATGCGTAATCAAATCGTTGATTTTGAAGAAAAAAGAAAAGGCGGCAATCATTTTCTTGCCGCAAGGAAATCATTTCTTCTTGGATTGTTTTTATTAATCCTTTCTCTTTTTTCATGTGCGCCTTTTTTATCTGGAAAATATACCGCTGAAGTTCCCCAGGGACAATGCCTGCCGGTTTTCCCCGACAAGGATGGCTGGTATGGCGGTGACGGCGCCTATTCCATCAAGCTTGACCGGGAACGCACACTGTGGCTTTTTGGAGATACATTTGTTGACCGTGAGGAAGGCAGAAAAGACCGCGTCGATATGGATTTTATAGCCGGAACAACTCTGGCCATTTCCACGTGTTCCGTCAATAACGAATTTAGAATTCAATACTATCTGAAAAAGAAAAACGAAGAATTTGTATCATCATTTGGTGAAGACGAGTGGCTCTGGCCGCAGGACCCTTTTATTGTTAATAATGTGTTATATATTCCCTTAATAGCAGTTACGGCGACGAATAAAGAAGGGGAACTTTTCAAGTTTAAGATTACAGGACATAAATTAGCACGGATAAAAGATTTTTCGGCGGCTGATCCCTATAAATGGAGCGTTGATTACATTGATCTGACGTCGGCAATTTCACCGGACATTAGGGCTTTGGCGACAACTTCCGTTGTCTATAAGAACTATGTTTATTTTTATCCGTTCTACGCTTATTCCAAAGATAAACTGAATATTTTCGGGAATATCATCGCCCGCATTTCAGTGAGCAAACTTAATGATCCGGCGGGAGCCACTGAATATTTTACGAAAGACGGAACATGGCAAAACAGGCTTGATCCCGCGCGGATAAAAATAATTTTTGACGCCGGGGTTTCCGAATTGAGCGTAAGATACCATGCCGCCGTTAAGAAATGGATTGCCGTTTATTTAACCACGCAAAACAAAGGCAATCAGTTATTATATCAGGCCGCTGACATGCCTGAAGGCCCTTGGAGTGAACCGAAAACTTTGGATGGGGGAATTCCGGAGGTTGATCCTCGAAGCCCCCTGTATGATAAAAATAATTTTTGTTATGCCGGAAAAGAGCATATTGAGTTTTCCGGGAATAAAAATCTTCTAGTAACTTACGTTTGTAATTCGGCGGAAGATCCCCAACACAGAACAAGTTTCGTCCGCCGTAATCTCTTTCTTTACAGGCCGGTGGTCAGAGAAATACCTTATTGAGGGGCTGTTAAAATCGCTCATGAATCTCTTCTTTGCAAATTACCTGATCCTGATACGATATTTTTTCAGCAGCAATTCCGGGCCGTAAGAACTTTTTGTCCGGCGTAAATTTTTATCACCCATATCCTCTTCGAGATTGAGATACTTATATTGAGATTGCAGTCGTTTGGCAGTGTCGTTAAACATAAATTCATAAATGCCGTGGTACTTTGTGGATGCTTTGGCAAAATGCAGGCAAAATGTGTCGGTATTAAGCGCCTCGCCGATAATAAATCCCGCCGGTTTGCGTTCAATGTAATATATTGTTCCCCAGAGCGAGAGCCCGGAAAATTTTTGCAGCGCTTCGCCGCATTGCACAAAATCGGTTTTATCAGGCGTTAACGAAGAATTATTCTGCCATTCCTGCAGAACACTTACAGCGTCCCGAGAATTATTTGCAGACATGAGTTCTCCTTCGGGTGTATATGAGGAGAAAAATTGATGTAAATGATTTCGATGGCGTACATATTGCCTCCCCTTGAAACTGGCCATCTTTTCGGTAAGGTAAATATAGTCGGAATCGTTATCGTCGCAGCTTATGACGAATTTATCCTCAGGAAAAAAAGAAAGCCATTCTTGAGGGATGGGAAAGAAAAATCTTTGTTCAAGTAAAAGGTCTTTGAATGTCTGAATATCACAGCCGTGAGGATCATTTAGCGGCATTACGTAACGCTGTTTTTGTTTGTTCTGTCCGGAAACAAATAATCCGCAATCCATCGTCATAAATTCATAATTGCTGATGTTACGGAACAGATAAACATTGGCGAATGTATAATCGGAAATTTGTAAATTCATTTGATGGAAGCGATCCGTCAGGCAATCACGGTGCTTGAGGTCAACGGTTTCGATGGTGTTCATACAAATATTTTTTTAATCCTTTTCTTAATCATCTCAAAGAATAAATTTGTGATTGTTATCCCGGAGCCAGCGCCTGTGCTCCTTGTAATTCGGCATAAGTCCTACCACTAAGTTCCAGAATTTTGAAGAATGATTTTTTTGCCTGATGTGCATCAATTCATGGATGATAACATAGTCGATTACCTCCGGCGGCGCCATTATCAGGCGGAAACTGAAAGCCAGGGAATTGTCTTCCGAACAGGATCCCCAGCGCTGCTGAGCCGAAGTAATTCGGGTGGCACGCGGTTGAAGGTTCAATTCCCGGCTGAAATGTTCCACACGGGCGCTAATGTGCTCTCCGGCTTTTTTCTTATACCATAATACAAAATAATACTTTTTCATGTCCCGGTTTTCGGGGCAATTGAGAAAGAAGCGGCTATTCCAGAATATAACGCCGGTATTTTCCAGCGGTTCAAAATATGCTTCCAGGGGATATGGTTGCCCTAAATAATAAAAAAATTCGCCTTTAATATAATCTTTCTTTTTGTTGAGAAGCGATGCCTGTGAGCGCTTTTGTATCGTCTTGGAAATCCAGTTTTGTTTTTCCTCAACGAAGCGGTTAATTTCCACAACCGGTGTATAGTATGGCGCGCAAATCGTGATTTCCGAGTTGTTGCCGATTTGCAACGAAATTGTTTTTCTTCTTTTTTTGCTTCTGTTGAGCGTGTAGGTGATATTCATGAGAAAATTATTGCTTTCCGCCGCTGGTTTTGCCCCTAGATTATCATAATTTGGCAGTTAAAGCGAGTCGGGAAAGGTCTTTTCATTAATTTTAATTTGTGTTACTTAAAAAACAAAATTCACGAGCGGGAAAAATGGGAAAAATTACTAAACGTCCCTGGGGCAGTTTTGAGGTTTTATCAGAAGGCCCCAACCATAAAGTAAAGAGAATTGTCGTTGAACCCGGCGGTTGCTTGAGCTTACAGCTTCATCATTTACGCGCCGAACACTGGTTTGTTGTTTCCGGCAAAGGAGATGCAATTGTTGGAGAAGAAAAAAAATCGTTGAACGCGGGCAGCTCGCTGGATATTCCTGAAAAGGCCAAACACCGTGTGCAGAATTATTCAGAAGAAAACCTGATTATCATCGAAGTGCAAACAGGTGTATACTGCGGTGATGAAGATATAGAACGCTTTGAAGATAAATACGGCCGTATCTGAACATCAGAGAGGTTGCCGCTTTTTTGGAGGCAGATCTGAATACGGCGGCAAGTTTAATTGAAATGCTATTACACGCATTTGATCCGCAGGCAAAGAAAGATGGCATATTGTTATTGGCAAAATTATTTTATATATGTATTATCAATTTGCCGTCTGAATATATAAAAAGTTTTTCTAGAGGTTGTTCAATGTTTATCAGGGGCCGATTATGAAAATAGCCAGCGTTGATGAAATGCGTTTCATGGATCGCTATGCTATCGGGAAATTAGGTATGGCCGAAGAAATTCTGATGGAAAATGCAGGCCTTGCCGCAATAAATGTGCTGCAAAATAAAATCGGTTTACCAGGTAGGAAATTTGTAATCTTTTGCGGCAGCGGAAATAACGGTGGTGACGGTTTGGTGGTCGCCCGTTTGCTTCATTCCGGCGGTGGTCTCGTAAAAGTATTTTTACTTAGCGATAGCGATAAATATAAAGGCGCAGCGAAAATAAATTTCACACTAATTGCCCGGTTGCCGATAGAGGTGATTACGCTGGAAGACGCGGCGATGTCTAAAAAAGATTTAGCTCATTGCGACGCGGTTGTTGACGCGATTCTGGGCACTGGTCTTGATCGTCCTGTTGCCGGATTGGCTGCGGAAGTAATTATGCTGATCAATAACAGCAAGAAGAAAGTTTTATCTCTCGATATTCCTTCCGGTGTTAACGGCAATACGGGCGAAGCAATGGGAACGGCTGTCAAAGCCGATTATACCGTTACTTTCGGTTTACCCAAAATCGGCAATATGCTTTACCCCGGCTATGAACTTGGCGGAGAATTATTTGTGAGCCACATCTCTTTCCCGCCTTCTCTGTATGAGAAAGATGAACTTCTGGTGCAGACAAATGATTATATTGCTTTGCCGCGGAGACCTGTCGAAGCTTACAAAGGGGCAATGGGCGATGTTCTTTTTATTGCGGGAGCGGCTAATTATTATGGCGCTCCGTATTTCGCGGCCATGTCCTTTTTAAAATCCGGCGGCGGTTACTCCAGGCTTGCCGCGCCTAGAGGTGTTGTCCCTGTTATCGCGAAACGGGCAGGGGAGATCATCTATTTGCCGCAGGACGAAACAGCGGCGGGGAGCATTGCCTTGAATAATAAAGAAGCATTGCTTAAGGCCGCGGCGAAAGTGGATATGGTGGTTATTGGTCCGGGACTTTCCTTGCAGGAAGAAACAGTAAGACTTGTCCGGGAACTAGCGGCAGCAATCAAAACGCCGCTGCTCATCGATGGTGACGGATTAACCGCAATCGCGGAAAATCCGGGAATATTACGCGGCCGGAAAGCGGCGACGATCCTGACTCCGCATCTGGGTGAAATGGCGCGGCTTACCGGAAAATCAGCGTCTGAAATCAGCGGCAATAAAATTGCGGTTTTACGGGAAACAGCGGAAAAACTTAAAGCCACTATTGTTTTAAAAGGTGCGCACTCGCTTGTCGGCACAAGCAATGGGAATATTTATATCAATTTAAGCGGTAACGCGGGAATGGCGACAGCCGGTTCCGGTGATGTTCTCACCGGTTGTATCGCGGCAATGTATGGGATGGGATTGAAGCCTGATGAGGCGGTGCGCAAGGGTGTATTCCTTCACGGCTGTGCCGGAGACCTGGCCGCGGCAAAAAAAGGTGTTGACGGAATCACAGCAAAGGATATTATGAATTTCTTACCGCAGGCTCTCAAGCAAGACCGTGGCGGAATCGTTGATGTGAAGCATTATAATTCGTTTGGTGCATAACTTCCCGCGATTAAATTTTCAAGGGAATATTTATTTGAAGTACGTTTCCAGAAAGATATCGCTTTCGATACGGATAATATGAATCAGCAAATGAAACTGCATCCACTGACACTTAAATTTTCCGGCGAATCATCGAAACTCGAAGAG
>JBEKJX010000155.1:0-7240 GCA_050011015.1 Smithella sp. | reverse complement strand
TTTTCCTTGGTGCAAAGGCTGTAGTTGTTGTTCATTTCCAGTTTGCCACTTTGCAGACGTCCGATGGCAATCTGTCCGACATAGGGATCGTAATCCAGATTGGTGACAAGAAGCTGCGGGATGTCTTCATCGTTTCCCTGCGGCGCAGGTATACGTTCGATGATTGTTTGCAGCAGCGGCTGAAGGTCGGCGCTGTCATCGGCTATTTTTTTATGGCTCACACCAATTTTGGCGTTGGTATAAAGTATCGGAAATTCAATTTGATTTTCTTCCGCGCCTAAATCGATAAAAAGATCGTAGGTTTCATTGATAACTTCTTCGATGCGGGCGTCACCGCGATCAATTTTATTGATTACTAATATTATCGGAAGGCCCAGCATCAGAGCTTTTTTTAAAACAAATCTCGTTTGTGGCAGGGGCCCTTCGCTGGCATCAACTAAAAGTATCGCTCCGTCTACCATATTGAGGCTGCGTTCCACTTCGCCGCCGAAATCCGCATGGCCCGGCGTATCCACAATATTAATTTTTACTCCGTTGTAATCCACAGCGGTATTTTTTGCCGTGATGGTGATGCCACGTTCTTTCTCCAGATCCATCGAATCCATTATGCGATCTTCGACGGCTTGATTTGCCCGAAACACTCCCGTTTGTTTCAGCATCGCGTTAAGAAGCGTTGTTTTGCCATGATCAACATGGGAAATTATGGCAATATTTCTTAAATGATTTTTTTTCATTTTCTAGTTCCATTTCTAAATCAAAGCGCTATTTTTATTGGCGTCGTTGTCGGCTCAATATCATCTTTGATTTATAAATTGTATTAAATCCTTCCAAGTCATGAGTTTGAACTGAATTAATTGAGTAGCAGTTTTGAACACAACCAGTTTTAACTTTAAGACAGGTAATATAATTTAAAATGATTATGCTATAATTTTCTTGACTTGTAAATCTCTTTTTCTTATGCTCACCAAAATTAATCTAAATATTTTATATTTTTAGGAATATCATCATGCTGAATTTCTTACCACCCAAGCTTGTGGGAGCAGTCGCGGGATTTCTTTTGTTTGTAAATGTGCTGTTTTGGGTAACTATTTTATTCGTGTTTTCCCTGCCGAAAATTCTTTTGCCCTGGCCGCCATTGCTTCGTGTAATCAACAGGATTCTTCATTGGATTGGGGAAAACTGGATTGCCGGTAACATCGGATGGATGCGCCTTACTCAAAAAACACAGTGGGATGTGCAGGGATTGGAGGGTTTGAATTATAACGGCTGGTATCTGGTTGTCAGCAATCATCAATCATGGGTTGATATCCTGGTGATGCAGTATTTGTTGAATCGCCGCATTCCCCTGTTGAAATTTTTTATTAAGAGAGAACTTATTAAGGTGCCTTTTATGGGCTTTGCCTGGTGGGCGCTGGATTATCCTTTCCTGTATCGTCATAGCTCCGAATATTTGAAAGAACATCCCGAACAAAAAGGTAAAGATTATGAAGCAACGCGCAAAGCCTGCGAGAAATTTGCCACTGTTCCCACCAGCGTGATGAATTTTCTTGAAGGTACTCGTTTTACCAAAGAAAAACACGACCGGCAGAAAAGCGAATACAAATTTCTTCTTCGTCCCAAATCCGGCGGACTAGCTCTGGCGTTAAACGTTCTGGGCGACAAGTTTCATTCTCTGCTGGATATTACCATCGTATATCCTGACGGAATCCCGACATTCGGGGATTTTCTTTGCGGCAAAGTGAAACGAATAACTGTGCGCATGAGGACAATAGAAATTCCGCAGCAGTATCTGCACGGCGATTACGAGGGAGATCCGGTTTTCCGCGATGCCATGCATAAATGGGTACAGCAGTTATGGCGGGATAAAGACGTGGAAATACAATCTCTTACAAAGAAAACCAAATAAAAAAATCACCGGTTTTTGCCGGTTGAATTCGAAAGCTTACAAACACCTTCGCGGACTTTGGGGGTTCGCAAACTTTTTACTGAAAGATAAGGGGTTCCTTAAGAATCGGAGATTCTTCACGGCTTGTGGCGGAGAGCTTCAATAAATCTGAGAGTTTAATGATTTGTTGCAACTCTAAAACAGAGATGATTTTGAGGGAACCCAAAGCTTAAAACCTGGCATTATTTCGTTAATTGACGAATTCTAAAAATTATGCAATGTTGCGACACAGTAATAATTTAAATATTGCCGCACCGCTGAATAGTAACTCGTCTCAAGCAGAAAATAAATTAATAGAGGAGGAGTTAATAACTAATGGGAAAGACGTTAGGAAAAATAGTAACGATTATGGTGGTGGTTGTTTTAATGGGAGCTTTTATTGCCGTGAAGCCTTCCTTAGCAGAAAATAATGTCACTGACGGCCGTTTTATTGCTTATGATGACGGAACAGTATTAGATACGCAGACAAATCTATTGTGGGCAGCCAAGGACAATGGGAAAAATATAAATTGGACAGATGCCAAGTTCTATTGTGAGAATTTTAACGGAGGCGGCTATAAAGACTGGCGGATGCCGACGAAGGATGAACTGAAGGGTTTATATAATAAGTTAATTTTTGGAAATAACGGTCATCATTTGACTAAACTGATAACCCTGACCGAATCTTTTGGATGGGCATCCGATGTAAAAGGTTCTAAAGCCGCATACGTTAGCTTTGATTATAACGATGCCTCATGGGGTTGGGATTCCATTTCACACAAAAGTAGAAGCCGGGCGCTTCCGGTGCGGTATGGCAAAGAAGTTAAGAGTGTTATAATTGCACCGAAGCAAGTGGCTGTGGCACCGCCGCCGCCACCCCCCCCACTTCCTCCGCCTGTGGCACCGACGCCCCAACCAGCGCCGCCACCGCCTCCTGCTCCGGTGCAGGAGAAGGTTTCCATCTCTCTTAATGTGGAATTTGATACTGCAAAATCCATTATCAAAGATAAATATTCTGAAAATATCAAGAAAGTAGCGGACTTTATGAAAAAGTATCCTGATACGAATGTTGTAATTGAAGGTCATACCGACAATGTTGGCTCAGAAAACTTCAATATACAATTGTCTAAAGCCCGTGCCAATAGCGTCCGGCAATACCTGATAGAGAATTTCGGTATTGATGCGTCCCGCATAAATGCCATTGGTTATGGACCGAATAGGCCGATAGCCCAAAATGACACCGAGGATGGGCGACAAAAGAATCGTAGAGTTGAAGCCGTCATCGAAACGATTACAACAATTTGATTTGCAACAGTTTTAAAATTATAAGAAGACTTAAGGTTCCATGACCGTTGTAAGGTTATGGAACCTTTTTTTGGGGCGCCATTATGGTGTGAACATCAACACAATAATGAAGCTCTCAGCAGTTAATGAAGGTGCTGACGCATTCACATTTTGTGATCAATTTTTAATTGAAATAAAGATTGATATTCTTTCCCAGCGATGGTTTCCTCATAACAGAGAGATGTGAGGAACATTTTTTTATTGTGCTTCAATTTTATCCGTTATGAAAAAAAAAGCAAAAAATATCTTGACTTATTAAGGCATCCTAATTAAATTCAACCGTCAAGTTTAAATAACCGTTTAGTTAAATAATGGCCTGAAAAAGAAGATTTCCTGAATCAGCCATTGCCGGAGTTATGATAGATGAAAGATATACGTAAAGAAAGATCAGATAAAACCGCTGAACGTATTTTAGTCGCGGCTCGGAAGATCTTTGCCGAGAAGGGATACAGCGGAGCGCATGTTGATGAAATCGCGGAACTTGCCGGTGTCAACAAGGCCACTATCTATTATCAAATCGGCGACAAAGACACTCTCTATGCTGACGTTATCCATCAGGTTTTAGGCAATACCGCCCAGAATATTGCCTTGGCTGTGGCGAAAGTCGGTTCACCCGAAGAAAAACTAAAGACCTATATAAACTGCATTGCAGCGAATATGGATAAAAATCCCGAATTGCCGCCGATTATGATGCGGGAGGTTGCTTCCGGCGGCGCAACACTGCCCAAGCTTGTTATTGAAGATATCGCTTCAGTCCTTACTATTTTGGTTGGCATTCTCGATGAAGGAAGAAAAAAAGGAGTATTTGTTGAAACTGTACCATTTCTCATCCATATGATGATTGTGGGTACGATTGTGTTTTATAAAAAAGCACAGCCGATAAAAGACAGGCAGCTTTGGCTGCCCGCTGAACTTAAGGCCTATGATAAAAAATTAAAGACAAGTCTCGGAGAAGAAGTGGCGATTCTGATGCTGAAGGCGATAAGACGATGAAGATGTGATCAGAATGCTCGTAAGCTGATTACCTAAAAAGCTGTGCGGGATCACGATCTGAATGATAATCTGCCAATACGTAAAATGCGGCGGACTAAAAAGTAAAACGGAGGATAAGCGTTGAAAAAAAGAATAATTGTTTTTATTTTTATAACTCTCTTTGTGACCGTCGGCTTGCTTGTTTATTTTGGCCAGAAAAATAATCAGAAAAAAGAGCTCTATTATTCCGGCACTATCGATACAACTCAGGCAAATTTGTCTTTCCAGGTTCCCGGGCGTGTCGCGCAGGTCTTTGTTCAGGAAGGCCAGCCCGTTACTAAAAATCAGATTGTTGCCGAATTGGATCGTGAGGAATTTGAATCACGTTACGCGCAGGCCAAAGCGAATCTGGAACGGGCGAAAAAAACAAAAAATCAATTGGAAACAGAGTTGGAAATAAGCAGGAAAACTCTTCCTTCGGAAGTTACCAGAGCCAGGGCAACCGTGCAAAGCGCTCAGGACACATTGAAGGATGCTGAAAAAAACTACAAACGTTTCGAAGAGTTGTTCGGCAAGAATGTGGTTACGGAAAAAGAACGAGACAGTATGAAATTGGCATATGACGTGGCCAAATCGCGTCTGACCGAGAGTGAATCAGTTCTTAAACTGGCGCAAGGTAATTTAACAAAAATAGATGAAATTAAACAGAATATCGAAGTAGCCGCCGCACAAATTAACGAGGCGTCCGCGTCATTAAATCAAGCCGCCATCCAATTGGATTATACACAATTAAAATCGCCCACGGATGGCATATTAACCAATCGCAATGTTGAACCAGGTGAAACTGTAACGCCCGGAAGAGAAGTCCTTACTCTTTCCGAGCTTGCCCGCGTTGATCTGAAAATATTCGTTGATGAAACGGAAATCGGCAAAGTCGCGCCGGGCCAGAAAGTGGACGTTAAGGTAGATACCTTTCCCGGCAAAAGCTATACGGGATATGTGTCTTTTATTTCTCCCGAGGGAGAATTTACGCCAAAAATAATCCAGACAAAAAAAGAACGGGTAAAGCTTGTGTATCTGGTTAAGGTGTCCATTGTAAATCCTAAGTTTGAACTCAAAGCGGGAATGCCAGCCGATGCCTGGTTGCGGCAATAGCGGGGGGCAAGGATGGTTGCATTCCAGGAAAATTCCCGGCCCATGGTGGAAGTCAAAAACGTTACAATGCGCTTTAATAAGGTTGAAGCGGTTAAAAACATTTCTCTGAATATCGCCCCGGGAGATGTTTTAGGTTTGGTAGGCTCCGATGGTGCCGGCAAATCAACACTCTTGCGGCTTATTGCCACCATGATTAAACCGGCAGAGGGAGAAATTTATATCAATGGCCTCAATGTTGTTTCCGAAAAACAGAAAATTAAAAATATTATTGGTTATATGCCTCAACGGTTTGGTCTGTATCAGGATCTGACTGTTGAAGAGAACATGCAGTTCTTCATGGACATTTTCGATGTGCCGCGCCAAGAAAGAAAAACTCGCCGGGATAAATATCTGGGATTTTCCAATCTTCTGCCTTTTACAGACCGGCTGGCCGGCAATCTTTCCGGTGGAATGAAACAGAAGCTGGGTTTGGCCTGTGTGCTGGTGCATGAGCCGCAATTGCTGATTCTTGACGAGCCGACCAATGGCGTTGATCCGGTATCGCGCCATGAATTCTGGGCAATACTTGGCAATATGCAGAAAGAAGGCATGACGATCATGGTATCTACGGCCTATCTTGATGAGGGTGAAAAATGCGATACCGTTGGATTAATGCATAGTTCAGTTCTTTTGGACATGGCCTCTCCGGCTCTTATTCGCGGCAGTTTCAAGACTCTCGAAGAGGCAATCATTGAACGAATTAAGGAAGCGGACGGAGAATTGGCCAATGACACATTCCAACTCTGATTCCATTTCCGTAACTAACCTGGAAAAAAAATTCGGTGCGTTTGTCGCGGTCAATAAAATTACATTCTCCGTAAAGAAAGGTGAAATTTTCGGTTTCCTGGGCGCGAACGGTTCCGGCAAGTCCACAACAATTCGCATGCTTTGCGGAATAATCACGCCGACATCCGGCGGTGGATTCGTCGCGGGGCATGACATTATGACTGAAGCGGAAGAAATAAAACATTCCATCGGCTATATGTCGCAGAAATTCTCTCTTTATGAAGATTTAACCCCTTTTGAAAATTTACGCTTTTATCTGGGAGTATACGATATACCGCAATCACAATGGCCGGAGCGCATTGACTGGGTGCTGAATATGGCCCGTTTGCAGGACGTACGCAACCGTAAAACCAGAGAATTACCGACGGGCTGGCGACAGAGACTTGCGCTGGGCTGTTCTCTCTTGCATAAACCCGAAATTCTTTTTCTTGATGAGCCTACTTCGGGAGTTGATCCGGTTACCAGAGGACATTTCTGGGCTTTTATCAGGCAGCTTGCCGGCGGCGGAATGACTATATTTGTTACCACGCATTACATGGATGAAGCGCGTTTCTGCGAAAGAATCGTTATGATTAACGATGGGAATATTGTTGCTACGGGCAGCCCTGCGGAAATTATTGCCGGAGTCTGCCCGGGAGAACCTAAAGCCGATCTCAATGAAGCCTTTATAAGATTGATGAAGAGGAATGATACTTGAAATTCATAAGACTCAAAGCCATAGTCCGCAAGGAATTTTATCATTTGATCCGGGATTACCGCAGCCTTTATCTGGCTTTTGCCATTCCGTTGCTACTGATTATTCTTTTCGGATACGCGCTGAGCCTTGATGTAGATAATGTGGAAACGGTATTTGTTGATTACGACAGATCCGAATTAAGCCGTGATTTTATCCGTAAACTGGGTGCTTCTTCTTATTTTCATGTCGTCGGAATATTGCCTCAGACAAGGGATGCAATTGATTATCTCGACCATGACCGGGTAAAATTAGCAATTGTCATTGGACCCGATTTCATGAAAAAC
>JBEKJX010000154.1:0-7263 GCA_050011015.1 Smithella sp. | reverse complement strand
GGATGGATGTGGTTCTCGATAACCATTGCCCCGGTCATTGGAATCATTCAGATATCCCTATCAACACCATACACCATGGCCGACCGCTATCATTATCTGCCCTCTATCGGTCTTGCAATTGGGCTTGCCTGGGGCATACCGGCTTTGATTAAAAGTGAAGCAATGAGAAAAAATATTTTATTTCCGGCCGGGATAATTTTTCTTGTTATCATGGCACTTATATCCTCGAATCAATGCGGATACTGGAAAAACAGTATTACATTGTATGATCACACTTTGAAAGTTACTGCCTCTAATTGGCTCGCTTATTACAATCGAGGCACTTCCTACGGTTTGCTCGGCAATCACGGGCAGGCTATTGCGGATTTTAATAAAGCGATAGAAATCAGACCGGATTATATCAAAGCTTATAATAATAGAGGTACTGCCTATAACGAACTTGGCAATTACAGGCAGGCTATTGCGGATTTCAACGAGGCTATCCGCATGAAACCTGATTATGCTGAAGCTTATAAAAACAGGGGAACTGTTTATTTGCAACAGGGCCAGCATCAACGAGCTCTTGAGGACTTTAATGAGGCCATTCGTCTGAAACCGGATTATGCCGATGCCTATAACAATAGAGGCGGCGTTTATTATGCACTGGGAAACAGCAAGCTTTGTTGTAATGATTTGCAAAAAGCATGTGAATTGGGAATATGCAATTTTTTTGAATTTGCCAAAAACAAAGGATACTGCCGCGCGAATTGAACAGAAGAATGCGCTGAACATGCCGTGGCAACGGTTGATAATATTACACCGGCAGCTAAAGAGAACCATTTTTAGCAGAGTGACAAGAAAGATTCAAAGCCTGACAAATATTTCCATATTTTAATCGCGCTTCTAACGGGGTAAAGCGGATATAAAAAAGCCCTGGTGCGCATAAATCATTTATGCTGCGCCGGGGCTTTTGCTTTAGTTAACCACAGATCTCCTTTAAAAAGAGAGCTGTGGTTTTTATTCTTGTTTCAACATTTCATCCAATGATACAGATTCGGTTCATTCCCCTATTTCAAATAAAAAAACAGCGAATAATACGGATAAGAAGTTAGACCAATAGTTGTATAACCTGTCACTGTATTGACTATGAACGTTCCATCGTTTGACATCTGTCCGTTATATTCAGCAGCGCCGCTAGCGGTTACGTTGCCGGAGCTACTAATAGCATATGGCTGGGGAAGCCAAATTGCAGATGCAAAGCCATCACCGCCTCCGTTGCCACCGGTATTGTTGTCTGTCACATTCCCGCTGACTTGCATATTGCCTCCACCTCCGATGACGTAGCCGAGCCAATAGGCCCAGAAAGGCAACGTATCTGAAGTATAAAGGTGATTATATACCGACAGGACTTGAGCAGGATATATTCCATCGGGAATAAATCCGGGGGTATAGGTTTTACCGGTAATCTGGAAGACCAATAGATCGAATTCATCGCCACTATTATGAGTCTTTATTCCAATGATTGTTTTCTTATCGCTGGAAAGAGACCCATGGAAGTCTCCCGTACTGGAAGTGACAATGCCCGTACTGGCTACCGACAATGTCACATTACCTCCCGGTGTACAAGTGCCATAAGCCTCAGTACAAGCAATTTCAGTTACATTTCCACCTGAATCAATGGTTCCGTTAGAGTAATGCCAATAGTTGTTAACGCCGGTTCTTAACTGATGAAGAACCCAATTCGTGCTCTCTATGTCGGAAGTGCTATACGAACTTGCCGTCACTTTCTGGGCAATCAGCATTTGCGCCCCATCGCTATTGCTGCCTCCATTATTAGTTGACGTCCCAACAAATAACGCCTTATCCGAAGCCATTTGGCCGATGAGGGTACCGCCTGACGTCTGGGTTACCACACCATTTGAATTAATGGTCATCACCATGGTCTCAGATGGACAAGTTGTCGCGTTCGCTACACCGTTGTTAACACCGTAACAGTTGGAGAAGGTAAACGTACCATTTGAGGCAACGGTTGCAGTGCCAAATTGCCAGCCGGTGTTTTCGTCGTTGCTACCATCTGTCCACAGCAGATTAAAGTTCCAGGTACCCTGAAGATCAGTCATGCTGAAGTTGGCCGCTCCGGAAACAAAATTGGCGGTTACGTTTGCCGTAACATCATTATAGGCAATATTTGCCGGCAGGAACCTGAAGCCTGTCAGTGAAGGTGTTAATACGATATTGTCGCCGCTTGCAAAAGGAAAGCTATATGTTCCATTTGAGGCCGTAAATTTCGAAGCTAGAGGGGTACCGCTTAATGAAATCTCTACATCATTTGCCACCGCACCGGATACTACACCGGCAACAGTCAAATTAAGGTCGACGGTTGATTCCTGAAATATCGCGGCCTGAGAACCTCCATTTAATTTTATAGCCAGACTTGAGGGATAGAATGAATAGCCCGATAAAGAAGGCGTTACTGTGTAGCTGCCGTTGCCAAGACCGGAGAAACTGTACGACCCGTCGGATGCCGTTGTCGTATTGGCCGCGCTGGCGCCGCTCAATGTAATCGGTACATTCGGCACTCCAATCGTAGTATTATTTTGCTCAACTACCTGACCGGAAATAGTATAGGTTGTCGCTTCAACTATCGGATTGCTGCTGCTGTTGCTGCAACCGGAAAATGCCAGACACATCGTCACAAAAATAAAAAGTATAACCTGTGATACTAATCGTCCTTTATAATTTGTCATTTAGTTTCCTCCCTCAAAAAAAATTTAACCAGACATTCCCCATATCAAAATCATCAAGGTGAATACCTCTCCATCATTTAGCTGCACATTTCGCAATTAGCTTATTTAATCACTGAAAACAAGTTTTTTTCAATATTTTTTTCAACGGAGTTGAAATTTTAATGAGAAAATAAGTCTCCATTTTCAAACTCATATTTTTATGCTAGTGTAGTGTTACAATGAAACGTTGTCATATCGGTCAACGGGAGATATCTTGTATGTTCTTATGCTCATTAAGATTTCTCGCTTCGCTTCGAAATGATATATTGTAAAGATATTTATGCACCACTACACTGGTGTACAGCCTTGCAGCTTCAAAATATAATCCGGCAATTATAAACTGATCTGGACAGAATAATGAAATTATTAAATTTTCTAATACATAATTTGCTTAGTATACCAATAACTATTTATTTCAATTTCAGGACTTTACCTTTTAAACAGGCAATCAAATTGCCTGTTTTTATTTCATATAAGACAAAAATTGAACAAGTTAGAAAAGGGGTAATATCTATCGAAGGAACAATCAGTCCTGCAATGATACAAATCTGTATCGGCGGCACGAATGGAGTCGTGACAGAACGAAATAATTATATACGTATAGGGTTATCAGATACCGCTAAAATAATTTTCAAAGGTAACGCCATATTTTCAGAAGGAGTATTAATTTCCGTTGATAGAGGTGTTTTAGTATTGGGTAATAATTTTGTGGCAAATAAAAATTTTTATATATCCTGTAATAAGAGAGTAGAATTAGGTGATGATATAACTGTTGGTTGGAATGTAAATATTTTAGACTCTGATAATCATACCGTTATTTCTCCGCAAGGCTTGAAAGTCGGCATGAGAGATATAAAGATAGGCAATCATGTGTGGATTGCGGCACAAGTTGATATTCTGAAAGGCAGTTGTGTTTGTGATAATAGTGTAATTGCTTATAGAAGTTTAGTTTGTAAACATTTTACAAAAAGCAATGTATTAATTGGAGGCGCTCCTGCTAATATTATTGAACATAATATTAATTGGGATGATTGTTTTAACTTTGATTTATGATCATTTGTTATTATTTGAAAATATTTACGAAAGGGAGGAAACATAACCGCTTTTTGTCATGACTTTATAAACATCCGTTTCATCCTCCCTGACAGGAACCCTGAAATATGGCAGATTCTTAATTCATGATTGAACCTGTTTTTTGTGAAGCATCCCATTTTCAACAGGCTTTCAATGACCTGTTTCAACAACATTATTCTTGTGGTGCGGGATTGGTAAATCATAATGTCTGAATATTTTGCATCCTCCATAAGAATTCCTTCCAACTCCCCATTATCAAATTCCCACTTGCGCATGTATCGTTTCGATATTCTTTCAGCGGGAATATAATGATGAACGATTAATAAAGGATGATATAATATTTTTTCACCGGCAGTCAGTAATCTTCGTAAAAATTCCGTTTCTTCACCACCGTATAATTTTTTTGGTATTCTTCCAAGATTTGTATCAAAATGACCATGTTTTTTGTACATTTCAGATTTCACAGCTAAATTTGCAGACCATATTGTTGGCGTATCCATATAAACAACTGAATCACCATAATCCAACAGCGCCAAATACCCATAAAAATCAGGTTTCAGCCATTTCGGCTTGGAAATTTCCCAAATCGGCAATATCTTCCCGCCAACACATGCTGCATCATCATGATCTTTAAATGCCTTATCAATATTTTGGATCCAATATTTATCTACGATCACGTCGTCATCTGTAAACGCGATAATTTCACCCCTGGCTTCTTTTATCCCTCGATTGCGGGCATGGGCGATCCCCTGCTTATCTTCAAACACATATTTCATTTTTGATTCAAAATGTTTTCCGATTTCCTCGACGACAAGTCGTGTATCATCATTCGAATTGTTATCTACTACGATAAACTCACACGATAAATGATCAGGGATGACAACTTCTTGAAGACTTTTAAGCATTCTTCGCAGGCTTTCTGCCCGATTGAATGTGCAAATAACAACGCTATAATTCATGTTAATATCTGAAATGTTGCAATTATTTAGTAGTGTCAATATTATAATAGTATCGAAAAGTCAATAACCGGATAGTCCTGTATGCACCATGCGGCAATCTATTTATTTTGTTCCGGCAGCCTGTGCTTAAGAATGACTTCCTATCGCATCGGATAGATTAAACCTGTAAAATTCTAAGATGGAAATATTTAAGCATAAACACGCGGGCGTCCTTTACCTTTGTGATTAGATATCGAGGATAAAACCGCCACGTGCGGGATATCGGTGTGAAATGATGTCTCTTGTCGATGATTTCGGCAAAACGCCCCAGGATGGCGTCCGGGGTAACATAGGAAGGAACACAGTCGTTATGAAAACACGGCGCTGATATCATACGATTGTATAGTTGGTCTTATTTGTTCCTTCCTGTTATCCTCAGTTTTTATATTTTTAATTTTATGCTTCTATGTTACAAACAGTAATGAATAAAATTCAGATTCAAAACCGGAGGTGGTCTAATGAAATATTCAGCATGGATGGTCACAGTTCTAATCTTGCTCGCTTTGCCTGTCAGCATTATTGCAGCCCCGACCACGCGCGAGACTGACTTCCTGATAAAACAATGCAAGATCAATGAGGACGATGTGACCGCTATCGCCACCATGCCGCGAGGAGGTCAGGATAAACTTGCTACGATAATAAAAGCGCAGAAGTGTGACGACCTTGCGGCTTTTAAGGATACCCGGCAATACCTCAAACAATTCCAAAGCCGACCGCAGCCCTCTTTAATTTCCCGCGCACCAAAGGATTATGACCGAGAGTTCGTCTCAGATAAGGAGTTTGAACTAATGAAATCCATCATTAACGACTTCGCCAATGACCTGTCGCGGATCGTGGTTGCACTTTCGGCTCAGGAACTCCAGGCCATAAGAAAAGAGCTAAGCACACTTGAACCACCTGCGACATTGGAGGAAGCTGACATGTATAAGAAACTCAAGGATGATCCGGTTGCGGTTAACGGGTTCGTCGCTACTCGTCTGTATCTACGGCTGATCGGTTTTCCAGGTGCGATCAAAATCGTTCCCTCTGAGGCTCCGAAGGTTCCAAACGGAGTTGACTACAAGTACACCCTGAACTTTGATGAAGAGTTCCCCCTGTTCCAGATATTCTTATCTCAGGGAATTTCTCAACAAAGGAGTCCATCGAAATGAAACGCAGCAGACCGTTGTTTATATCTTTTACGAGCCTGACTAGTATGGTGTAACAGTAAAACGTTATCATATCGGTCAACGGGAGATATCTTGTCATATGACAAAAGTGCTTTCCCTTCACTCTTAATTACTTAAATCTTAAAACTTAAAACTGCCATTCCGAACCGCCGCAGGCGTGTGAGGAATCTTAAAGATTTCTCGCTTCGCTTCGAAATGGCATATTGTAAAGCTGTTACTGAAACACTACGCTAGAATCTGATACCAAAATTCCCGGTAATCCTGACTCCACTTAAGTTTACATTCGTTCCGTAAAGACTGGGATCTAGCCAGACATACTCACACTCCGCTCCGATAAATAAATTAGGCCTGATATTAAAATTAATGCCTCCGCCGACATTAACTCCAAAAGTTGTGTCATTATCGCTGAGATTATGGTGATAATAATTCGACATATCAATGTGATCATACACGAAATAAGCTCCTGCTCCAGCTATCGCATATGGTTCCACCCAAATATTAACAGGAATGATAACCTTCAGGGATGCGGTTAGAGGCACCACTTCGATATTTTCATTTCCCTGATACGAAGCGCCCGGATATACGATAGAAACGTCGCCTTTTGTCTGGAAATAGCCTACTCCCAATTCTATTCCAAGATAAGGATTGAAATAGCGTCCATAGGCGACTTCACTATTAAATCCCGTTTCATATCCACTCAGGTCGCTGGACGCGGGAATATACCCGCCCAATTTTATGTCCACATAATTATATCCGGGTATTACAACAGGACGGGGAGCAGGAACCGCCGTCGCAGGATCATCTGCCATTGCAGGCGACACACTCGTTACCAATATAAACATGCAAATCAGACAAACCCGATATTTTCTCATTTTATGAATTCCTCCCGCAGAATGCCCCGCCCTGTGGGAAGTACGGGGTAAGCAATCCCTTTACTCTGGTTTTTTAAGATGCCTGGCCCCGTGGGCGGATAATTCACTTTTCTTCACAGCCCTATTTTACACTGTACCCGCGGGCATCAAGACACGCTCCCATCGCACGTTGATAATCTGCATTTTTCTGAAACGACGACATTCCGACAGCCGGCTTAGCCGGATCATAGCCGGATTGGCCAACGGCCCAGTTGTTACACTGATAGCGGTCATCCGCCTGTTGCTTCTCATTCTGACCATTACGGGGGTAGATAAACAACTTAGTTGACGGTTCCACAGTTGGTTGCTGTCCTGTTTGCTGGGGAACATCTTGAGATTGAGGATT
>JBEKJX010000153.1:0-7298 GCA_050011015.1 Smithella sp. | reverse complement strand
GCCTGCTTGCCTTCCTTGATATCACCGGTTGTATCGCCAATGTAATAAACATCCTGCAGCTCAACCTGGTATTTTTTTGCGGCGTGAAGTATTTTTTCTTTTTTGCTGAACATGAAATCGGAGCCCAAAATTTCTCTGAAATACCCATCGTAATTAAAAAGTTCCAGGGCTTCTTTAATGGAGGCATAATCATTGGATGAAATCACAATCAGGCAGTGGCTCTTGTGCAATTCTTCTATAACCGGTGCGACGGCGGGGAAAGGTTTCATATCCTTGATCTTTACCTGTGCGAGAATATCTTCAGAGGCTTTCATAAACACATTTAAATCCACACCTTTATTTTTCAGGGATTCATAAAAATTATCGTCGAAGAGCTCTAGAAATTTTTCTCTGTCTTGTATCAACGGCTGATTTATGTCTTTCAGGCAATCGGTGACCGTCTTTTCATAAACTTCCAGAGAATCGACAATGACACCGTCAAAATCAAAAAGAAACAACTTCATGAACGCTTTCCCCCTTTATGCAGACCGGCGATGGATATGCGATAAGGTTTTTTCAAAACGCCTTTTTCGGTAATAATCGCCTTGATAAATATCGCCGGCGTTACGTCAAAGGCCGGATTATAAACTTTTGTTCCTTCCGGCGCGCTGCGAACGCCCTTAAAATGCGTTACCTCTTCACTTTTCCTTTCTTCGATAGGGATGGCGTTGCCTGTTTTTAAAGAAACATCAATTGTCGAAATGGGAGCGGCTACGTAAAACGGAATATAGTGCGCCCAAGCCAAAACCGCCAGAGAATAGGTGCCGATTTTATTGGCCGTGTCCCCGTTGGCGGCAATTCTATCAGCTCCCACAATAATCTTGTCAATCCTTCCCTGCCGCATGAGAAATCCCGCCATGTTATCCGTAATCAGCGTGTAGGGAATTTTTTCTTTTTTTAATTCCCATGCGGTGAGCCTTGCTCCCTGCAAAACAGGCCTTGTCTCGTCCACATAAACATGCAGTTTTTTACCCTGCTCGCGGGCCGCGCGAATTACACCCAGCGCTGTGCCATATCCGGCTGTTGCCAGCGCGCCTGCATTGCAGTGAGTTAGGATATTCTCGCCATCGGCAATCAGCGGGCTTCCGTATTTTCCCATTTGCCTGTTGATTTCTATATCTTCCGAACAAATGCGTTTGGCTTCATTGATCAGTTCTGTAACCCGCTCGCTTTGGGTTACTTTTTTTGTCCGGTCAAAAAGTATTTTCATGCGTTCCAGCGCCCAGAAGAGGTTGCGTGCCGTTGGCCTAGACTTCGCAATTTCATCGCAAATAGCAAAAAAATTTTGCCGGAATTTTTCCGGTGGCTCAGACGGGAGTCGTAATGCTCCCAAGGCGGCCCCCATCGCGGCAGCGACGCCAATAGCGGGAGCGCCGCGCACAGTTAAATCTTTGATGGATGCAATTACTTCTTGATAGGATTTGCAAGTAACATATTTTTCGGCAAGCGGCAGAGCGTTCTGATCAATTAAAACTACTGAATTATTTTTCCAAATAATTGTTTTAATCATCAGCCTGCAAGCATCTTTTTGAGAAGTTCATTGACGAGCTGCGGGTTCGCTTTGCCCTGGGTTGCCTTCATTACCTGGCCGACAAAAAAGCCGAAAAGCTTTTCCTTGCCACCGCGATAATCCGCGAGCTGATTAGGGTTTGCTTCAATGATAGCGGTAATTGATTTAATCAACTCGCCTTCATCCGTAATTTGCACCAGACCTTTTTCCTCGATAATCGTTTGCGGCGATTTACCGGTTTTATACATATTTTCAACGATTTCTTTGGCCATTTTTCCGCTGATAGTGCCTTCGTCAATCAGCCGAATCATATCGGCCAGAGATTTAGCCGTGATGGGACATTGACGAATGTCTCGTTTTTCTTCATTCAGAAAACGCATAACGTCGCCCATTATCCAGTTGCTAGCTACTTTAGGCTGGGCGCAAAGTTTCACCACTTTTTCATAATAATTAGCCAGCGCCTTGTCGGCGGTAAGCACGCCCGCATCGTAAACGGGGATCTGATAATCCTTGACAAATCTTTCCCGTTTGGTCAGTGGCAATTCAGGAAGATCTTTTCTGATATCTGCCACCCATGCATCATCAACTAAAATCGGCACTAAATCAGGATCGGGGAAGTAACGGTAATCATGGGCTTCCTCTTTGCTGCGCATGGAGTTTGTCGCGCCTTGAGCATCATCCCACAGACGTGTTTCCTGAATAACAGTGCCGCCGTTTTCCACAAGATATTGCTGACGCTTGATTTCATACTCCAAAGCGCGCTGCACATTGCGGAAGGAATTCATATTTTTCAATTCCGTCCTTGTTCCGAATTCCTTCTGGCCTTTTGGTCTGATGGACACATTGGCGTCGCAGCGGAAGGAGCCTTCTTCCATATTCCCGTCGCAAATTTCCAGATAAACAAGAATTTCGTGCAGGCGTTTGAGATATTCAGCCGCTTCTTCGGGAGAACGCATATCCGGTTCGCTGACAATTTCAATCAAGGGAACACCGGTGCGGTTCAAGTCAACGTAGCTTGACGAATTATGTTCATCGTGCATCAGTTTGCCGGCGTCTTCTTCCATATGAATTCTGGTGATTCCTATTTTACTTTGCACTCCGTTGATATCCAGAAAAATATAGCCGTGCTCCGCGAGCGGATAGGCGTATTGGGATATTTGATAGCCTTTAGGCAAGTCGGGGTAAAAATAATTTTTTCGGGCAAAGCTGCATGATTTATTAATTTCACAATTTGTCGCCAGCGCCATCTTCATAGCGTATTCTATGACTGTTTTATTTAACACCGGCAGAACTCCTGGCATGCCAAGACAAACGGGGCACGTATGGCTGTTAGGCGCTCCACCGAATTTAGTGGAACAGCCGCAGAATATTTTTGTATCCGTTAACATTTGGGCATGAATTTCCAGCCCGATGACTGTTTCAAATTCCATTATAATGAAGGCCTCCTCTTTTCAATTTTAGCATTTTTCTCATAAGCAGAGGCGATTTGAATCAATTTCCCTTCCTCAAAATGGCTGGACAGAAACTGCATTCCTATCGGCAGGCCGCCTGACGTAAATCCGCAGGGGATGGAGATTCCCGGTATTCCCGCAAGGTTTGTTGATATGGTGAAAATATCGGAAAGATACATTTGCAATGGATCATCTGTTTTTTCGCCGATTTTAAAAGCCGGTGTCGGTGTGGTTGGCGTAAGAATAACATCGCAATTTTTAAAGGCCTCTTCAAAATCATGCTTGATTAATGCCCGTACCTGGGAAGCTTTTTTATAGTAGGCATCGTAATAACCGGCTGACAAAGCATAGGTGCCAATCATGATTCTTCTTTTAACTTCCGCGCCGAATCCCTGCATACGTGTCTTTTTGTACATATCCAGAAGATCGCGGACATCGGTTGCTCTAAAGCCGTATCTGACGCCATCGTAACGCGCCAGGTTGGAGCAGGCTTCTGCCGGAGCGATAATGTAATAGACAGCCAGACAATATTGAGTGTGCGGAAGCGTTATCTCCACGCATTGCCCGCCGCTTTGTTCGATGACCGAGATCGCTTTTTTAATGGCGGCGTTCACTTCCGGATCAATGCCTTCCACAAAGTATTCTTTGGGAATGCCTATCCTCCAGCCCTTAATATCCCGTCCGGTAAACTGCCGGTAATCGGGAACTTCCGCAGGCACGGAAGTTGATTCTTTGGAATCGAAACCCGCCAGAACATTCATCATAATGGCACAGTCTTCCACGTCTTTGGTGAAAGGACCGATTTGATCAAGCGATGACGCAAACGCGATAAGGCCAAAGCGCGATACTCGGCCATAAGTCGGTTTCATGCCGACAATACCGCAAAGCGCCGCCGGCTGGCGGATGGAACCTCCGGTATCGGAACCAATGGAAGCGATACATTCGTCGGCGGCAACTGCCGTGGCTGAACCTCCGCTGGAACCGCCGGGAATTCGCTCTAAATCCCACGGATTGCGTGTAGGGCCGAAATATGAAGTTTCTGTGGAAGAGCCCATGGCAAATTCATCCATGTTAGTTTTGCCGACAAAGACTGCTCCTGCAGCCATCAGTTTTTCTATAACGGTCGCGTTATAAGGGGGAATAAAATTGTGTAATATATGCGAACCACATGTTGTGGTGATGCCTTTAGTGCAGACAAGATCTTTTAAAGCGACAGGAATTCCGGTTAATGGTTTAATATCGCCTTTTTTAATATTTTCATCAGTTTGTGCCGCAGCGGCAAAAGCTTCTTCCTTCATCAGGCGAATGTAGGAATGCACCCGTTCTTCTACAGCATCAATTCGTGAAAAAACCGATTGAGTAATCTGCGTGGCCGATACGCTGCCGTTTTTAATTTTCTCCTGCAACTCGTGAATGGTTAACTGGTGTAACTCCATAATCTCCTCTAATAACGTCTTTTATAAATCGTTATTTATATTTTTTAACGGCTTTGGAAAAAGTCCATATACTGCGTTGCGCTGCAACCTTCGTCATGGCGACATACGAAAAAAGTACGCCTCATTCCTCAGGTTTTGTACGCCTCGTATATGAAACTTTTTGCAAAGCCGTTAGTCGATGACTTTGGGCACGCGGAAAAACTCACCGCGCGTGTCCGGCGCGTTTGCCAATGAGTTTTCCGTGCCGATTGAATCCAATATTTTATCTTCGCGAAACGCGTTAGTTATGGCAATTGCGTGGCTCATTGGCTCAACGCCTTTGGTGTCCAACTCGTTCAATTTATCTATATATAGAAGAATATCGTTCAGTTGAGCGGTAAACTTTTCTTTTTCCTTGTCCGTTACTTCCAGACGCGCTAAGTTCGCCACATATTCAACTTCTCCGGAGCTTATTTTCAAAGCACATCCTCCTTAAAACACTTTCCAGTAATGACTGATTCTGGAAATGACTTTATTAATAACTGATTGACTGGCTTCCTCATCAACCTCTTTTTCCAGTGCGGAAAGCCTTTCTTCCGTGAAATGTGTTTCGTCCAGCATTTCTTCCAGAACAGCTTTCACCGATTTTGTTAATCCGGCTACATGATAACCGCCTTCCAGCACGGCTACAAGACGTCCCTGGCAGCAGGTATCGGCAATATTGAGCAATATGCGTGTCATGGCGGCAAATCCTTTCGGCGTCACGCGCATGCCGCCCAACGGGTCCTGAAAATAAGTATCAAAGCCTGCGGATAATAAAACCAATTCCGGTTTATATTCCAAAGCTACCGGTTGTAGGATTTTGTGAAATATTTTAACGAAAGAGGAATCTCCAGCTCCCATGCTCAGAGGAACATTGATTGTATAATATTCTCCCTGACCCCGGCCGATTTCCTGCAAATCTCCCGTTCCCGGGTAATAGGGATATTGATGCGTGGAAAAATATAAAATGCGCTGATCTCCGTAAAAACTATGCTGGGTGCCGTTGCCATGATGTAAATCCCAATCAACTATTAATATTCTTTTTAAATTGTACTTTAAAATGGCATGCATTGCTCCAATAGCAATGTTATTAAAAACACAGAAACCGGCGGCGGTATCCCTCTCCGCATGATGTCCCGGAGGCCGTACAAAGGCAAAGGCGTTATCCACTTTGCCTTTGATAACGCTGTCAATGGCATTACAGACCCCACCAACCGCCAGTTTAGCTATCTCGTAGGTTTCCGGAGAGGTGGCCGTATCAGGATCAAGATATACACTGCGCTTGCCTGCGGTACTCGCTATAAATTCCACGTAGGATGGAGAATGAATAGTTTCAATTTCTTTGTGGGTGGCTTCACGCGGCTCTATGTGAGTAAATTTCCAAGATTCCAACGGATTATCGAGCATTTCATAAACTGCCGCCAGTCTTTCCGGGCTTTCCGGATGAGCAAATCCAGCCGAATGCTGTAAATACCTTGTATCCTTGACAATACCTGTTTTTCTGGACAATTAATCCTTCTTTTATAACAATCAAATTATAATTTGGGTTCGTTTATCACAAATAGCTTCAAAGAGCAAAGTATTTTCCCCATTTTTTTAATCTCTGTTTTACGATTATATTGATTTTTCATTAAACAAATTAAATAAAATCACGATAAAAGCAGATTACAAAAAACGTTGACAAAAACAGCAATCAATATATAGGTATACCTCAATATGGAAACAGAGGATTAATTAGGAATGCTTGGCATAGGAATGCAGGAGGTTGTAATTGCGATAATAGCACTGATTGTTATCGGTCCTGAAAAATTGCCTGATTTGGCCAAAACTCTGGGCAGGGGATTCATTGAATTCCGTAATGCTCTTGATGGAGTAACCGATGAATTTAAACAAACATTACAAGATGAGGGAAAGCCAAAGGACGAAAAACCCCAAGACGATGGATTGAAAGATTCGCCTTTGTTGAAACAAAGCGATGCCAAAGAATCCAAACGAGATTCATTCGATAAAACTCCCGACAAACAATAAAACCCCAAATAAATTTTTCCGGCTGGTAATATAATAAATGAAATGTTGAATTATGGGAAATAACAAAGATAAAAAAGATAAAGAAAACAGCGAAAATATTGAAGACAAAAAAATGTCTTTGACCGAACATTTAATAGAGCTGCGCAAAAGCCTTACCCGCTCTATAATAGCTATTTGTATCGGTTTTTGTTTTTGTTATTATTATAAAGACTTCGTTTTTGATATAATTACCAGACCACTCACCCGGGTATTGCCCAAGAACAGCTATCTGATTTATACCGGATTAACGGAAGCCTTCTTTACATACATGAAAGTGGCTTTCTTTGCTTCTCTCATCATTACATGCCCGTATGTACTTTATCAAATATGGAAATTTATAGCACCGGCCCTGCATGCCAGGGAGAAAAAATATGTAGTTCCCTTTGTGATTTCTTCCTCTATGCTTTTTGTAAGCGGTGTTCTATTCGGATATCTTGTTGCCCTGCCGCCTGCCTTTAAGTTTTTTGTCAGTTTTAATAATCAATATTTGCAGGCGATGCTGTCCTTTAAGGATTATTTGTCTCTTTTTGTGACGTTTTTACTGGGATTTGGGATATCCTTTGAGTTGCCGATATTCATTTTTTTTCTGACCAAACTGGGGATAGTAAATGCTGCAATGCTTTCCAAACAACGAAGGTACGCTATTTTAATTATTTTTATAGTTGCCGCCATTTTAACGCCTTCACCGGATGCTTTAAGCCAGATATTAATGGCAATTCCCTTGATGTTTTTGTATGAAGTTAGTATATTTGTTTCCCGATTTGCCGGGAAGAA
>JBEKJX010000152.1:0-7324 GCA_050011015.1 Smithella sp. | reverse complement strand
GCAGTAATATCCTTCCACCGCGTGACTCAACGCATCCATACCTGTCATGGCCGTGATGAAAGGCGGCATGGTCATGGTCATGCGGGAATCCAAAATTGCCACACTGGGCAGGAGAAAATAACCGGTAAAGAGCATCTTCAGATGTTTTTCGTGATCCTTGATGACAGCGACCAGCGTCACTTCCGAACCTATGCCTGCCGTGACAAAAAATCCTTCGGATAAGGACGGTCGTCTGGCCATGTCCGTGGCCGCTTGTCTTGCCGGAATTTCCTTTTCCAATTCCATGGTCGGAATGGTGCACAATCTCGGTCATGCAACCGGTGCCGTATGCGGCGTTCCTCACGGAATATGCATGGCAATTTTATTGCCCTACGGCCTTGAATACAATATGCATAAACGAGAGGTAGAAATAGCCCAACTGCTTCTGCCCATGGCGGGCGAGGAAGTATATCTCAAGACACCGAAAGCCGAGCGGGCGGACAAAGTCGTTTCCCTGATCCGGCAGCTCAATGCCGACCTCAATTCAATTACCGGTGGACGGCATGCTCGATTCTTCTCTGAAGTAAAAGATCGTGATGGCAAACCAATGGTTCCCCGGGATGTTCTTCCCCAGATCGCCCGTGCGGCTCTGCTCGACGGGGCAACAATTTATAATCCCGAGGATGCGGATTCCGAAGATAATCTAATGGTTCTGGAAGCGGCATGGGAAGGCAAGCCCCTGGATCGGAACAAACTGAAAAAAGGATGAACAAAAAAGCTGCCGTAGTCATTAATGAACCTTCTATGAGATAAATCCTCATGACGGATTTGTCGAGTGGAACCATGACTGAAAAAACAATACCCGACCATGTTTACGAACAGTATCTGTTCGGGATGGGTCTGGGTGCCTATATTCTTTACAACAGAATACCGGCCGGAGCTGATCCGCTGGGACCGGAAAATATTCTCGGTTTTTGCTCGGGTTTCCTAACGGGAACCGGTAGCTTTTTTTTCCGGACGATGGACTCTCGTGGGCAAGTCACCTCTGACCGGAGGTTGGGGTGACGCGAACTGCGGCTATGACGCCATTTTCTTTAAAGGCATCAGTTCTAAGCCCGTTTTTTTATTTAATAATCGAGAAGAAAATGCCATTATCAATATACTGTATCTGTCTTCCCTCTAAGTAAAAATAGTATGCCCGATAGCGCAAGATAGGCAGCCGCGAGCATGTAATGGGCATGCGTTGTTGTGACGCGCCAGGGCAGGTAAAGTTCACCACTGGGCATGACTGAATGAATAATGCCAAATAGTGTCAGTACGGCGCATACGGCACAATATATGGCCGCCTGCCGCGATTTGTGGTCAATGAGATAAGCCAGCATGCCGCCCCAGAGAAGCCCCGTTAGAATAAACCCGTTACTGAGCATAATCAATGTTTGATGAAGGAGTTGCAGACGTAGCGGCAACTTGTCCGGCGTGACGCCCATTGCGCCCATGAACTGGCCGAGAATTATAAGTACCAGACTCGCGACAACAGGCAGAAAGCTAAAACTTACGGCGGGGGAATGGGATGGCGGTGAATCTTTATAGGCCTGATGCATGATTTCAAAACCGATAAAGATGAAAATTGGTGAGACAACCGCCCGCGGGATGAGACTGACAAAAAGAGAAAGTAGTCCGACCACGGAGCCGATACCGATCAGCAGCCCTGTAAGCAAAGTGTACCACCAGGTCGCTCCCATCTTCTTATATGCCGGATGGCCGATATAAGGCGTGGTTTGCGCCACGCCGCCGAAGAAAGCCGCGATCAGTGATGAAAATGCCTCCGTGAGCAGGATATCTCTCGTACGGTAATTGTCGCCGGCCAGACGGGCGCTTTCCGTATTATTGATGCCGCCGATAATTGTCAGGATGCCGAAGGGGATAGCGATGGTCAGATATTGAATGCTTTGCGGCAGTGTTTTGAGAAAAGCGATGGAAAAAACGGGTAAAGAAAAATTCATTTCCAGAGAAGGCGCTGTAAACCCCGGCAGGTATCCGAAATAGCCCAGAGCGAAATGAATGCCCGTGCCCAGAACAACTGCAGCGAGAACACCGGGCAGACGGCCCGGCAGTTGCAGTTTGCTCATGAGCGCCGTAAAGATAAGTCCCATGGCGACCATGCCGACGACAGCTTCATTGAATATTTCGATCATCGGCAGAAATCCCAGCAGCAGAAGCCCTATTCCCGCCAAGGGTCCCAAAAGTCCTGCTGTGGGAATGATACGCTGAACCCATCCGCCGAAAAAAGAGGTAAAGACCTTGACAACACCGATCATAAAGAGAGTGGCCATGCCGATATGCCAAGTGAGTTGCGCGTCACGAGTGGCGACATAAGCGGGGCCCATGACAGCGTAGGCAATGCCGATGGTTGAAGGCGTATCAATACCCAGAGGCATCGCCGTGACATCGGCGCGTCCGGTTTTTCGTCTCAAACGAATGGCGAGCCAGGTATAGACAAGATCGCCCGCGCAAACACCAACGGCCGTGCCCGGAATCATGCGTGTCAGGATAATATCCGCCGGATAATTGAAAGTGAAGACGAGAATTGAGCTGAAAAATATCAGCACTCCGACATTGTCGAGAAACAGAGCAAGAAAAGCGGTTGTTTCTCCCCAGAACCGGTTCTGATTGACGGCGTTTTCAGCGTTCATAACAACCCTCATTTCCTGGTCTAATTCGAAAATAATGCGCTGCATTTATATATCTAAAATTGAATGGTTTGGCAACGCATATTGACGAACAGGATGCCCCATGCTTTTAAATTTAAATTCTACAAAAGTTTTCAGATTCACATTCCTATTTACAAACAATGCGGTATTTGTAATATTAGTACCAATCAATATAAACAATATAATAACAATTTAATATTATGAAGTAAGACGGGGAGAAAATATGCCAGGTTTTACTGCGAAACAACGAAATGGAGGATGAACTGCGTGTCCCTGACAGGAAAATGGATAGATCTGATCTACAGAGTAGCCACCGGAGGCTGGCGAACAAGGCTTATTATTGCGCCAATCGTAGGCATGTTGTATCTGTCCTTAATTGCCGTATTTGTTTTGTTGTCTTTAATCGTGGATCAATCTTTGCACTTCGCGAAAGCAGTCTGTTCCCCTTTGAGTCTGATTATCGGGTTTTGTCTTGGTGTGTCCGGACTATTCCTTATGCTCCTTTCAATCACTTTTTTCTTACGGGTCCGCGGCACTCCCGTTCCATTCAGCCCGCCCCCTGAGTTAGTAACAACCGGTCCATACAAGTTTGCCCGCAATCCCATGCTCACTGGCATTTTCATGCAACTCTTCGGCCTTGGTATTGCTTTAGGCTCTATATCACTTGTATTTATCTTCACACCTCTTTTCATCATCATAAATGTTTGGGAACTGAAAAAAATCGAAGAGCCCGAATTGGTGAAGCGGCTTGGACAGGATTATGAAGAATATAAGAAGCGAGTGCCTATGTTTTTTCCGCTTTGCATAAAGAGATTAAAAATATTAGAACGAAGACAAAAGACTTCATAACGAATGGTTCCAAGAATACGTTGGCTGCTGTTTGCATCATTGATCCGCACGCTGGATCATAGAAGAAAGGAGAAAGGAATGGAACCACGTTTAAATATTATCACTCTCGGAGTAAAAAATCTGGACAGGGCCGTCCACTTTTATAGAGACGGCCTGGGTTGGCCTATGTCCAGTATCAGCGGAGGTGACTTTGCCATATTCAAAATCAGTACAGGGACAGCATTGGCCCTCTATCCTCGCCATTTGCTCGCTAAGGATATCTGCATTGAAGACCTCGGGGGTTTTGGAGGGATAACTTTAGCGCAAAACGTTTTATCCAAAGAGGAAGTTGATAGAGCATTATCGCAGGCAATTGAGGCTGGAGGATCCCTTCTTAAGGCGGCAAGTAATACCGAGTGGGGAGGGTATTCCGGATATTTCGCCGATCCTGACGGCCATCCATGGGAGGTGGCATGGGCTCCACTTTTTGAACTTCGGCAAGGTAAATTAGAGTTGCCTGATTAACGGTAGAATTATTTATGAATCGTGAACAATACACCAGATTGGAACAAATCCCCAACATTGGACCTTCTTTAGCGGAGGATTTGCGCCTTATCGGTGTTTCTCATCCACGGGATCTAATAAGGCAAAATCCCTATATCATGTATGAGGAATTGTGTCGGAAAACACGGCAACGGCATGATCCCTGTGTTATCGACGTTTTTATTTCCGCTGTTAGATTCATGCAAGGCGAGCCTAAACGTCCCTGGTGGGCTTACACATCAGAGCGTAAGCATGTGCTTTTATCCAATCTTGCAACTGGAGGGAAATAAGAAAAATGAAAGAAATTATTTCAGATTCAAAATTGGTGGCATATTGTGGTTTATACTGTGAAGCCTGCAAACGATATCTACGGGGAAAATGCCCGGGTTGCCGGGAAAATAGTAAAGCAGCCTGGTGCAAGGTTCGCGCTTGTTGCATAAATAACAAATATTCTTCATGTGCCGAATGCAAAGAATTTCCAGATCCAAATGATTGCAAGATGTTCAACAACTTTATATCAAGAATTTTTGCATTCATATTTGGCTCTGATAGAGCAGCATGCATCGGCCAGATTAAAGAGATAGGGATTCACGGTCACGCAGAAAAGATGAGCGAACTCAAACTCCAATCACTTAAAAGATGATGGCGCCGCGCAACAACATCCACCGGATCGCTATCGCTCCTGCGGATGCCGGGAGTCGGACTGCTTTTCCTGCTGAAGCATTCGGCGAGTTCCAAACGCTTTTTTTACTTCACAATTTTAAAAAGTTCTTTGGCTCTCGGGTCTGCCGCTGTGCGCAACAGTTCGAACAAAACCATTTCCGTGGAGGTGATTTTTACGCCCGCGCTTTTCATTGCTTCTATTCCGATCCGGCGGTTTTCCGGTGTGCGTGATGAAACGGCGTCGGCAACAAGATGAACATTATAACCGTTGGAGATGAGATCCAGAGCGGTTTGGTATACGCAAACATGGGTCTCAATGCCCAGAATGACAACATGCCGGCGGCTTAATGCTTTCAACTGCTCGCGGAAATGGATGTCTTCCCAACAACTGAAAGATTCTTTTGCTACAGGTTTTATGGCGTCAAGTTCTGCAGCTATCTGCAAAACAGTTGGTCCCAGTTTTTGCGGAATTTGTTCGGTGACAATAACCGGCAGGTTCAAGACTTTAAATCCTTTAATTAATTTTATAGTATTGGAGAAAAGATTTTCCTTGTCAAACATGGCCTGGGCAAGGTTGCCCTGAATATCAATGATAACTAAAACCGCAGTGTCACGACTGATCATTTTAAATGACTCCACATTTTATTTTTATCAGGAAAGATGATTTCCCAGCAGCAAACCTCCGTCGATCAAAATTTCCGCTCCCGTGGTATAGCTTGCGGCGTCCGATGCAAGATAGAGCGCGGCGCCGGCTATTTCATCGGGATTGCCGATTCGACCGGAAGGCAGCATTTTTTCCACCGCTTCTTTCGCTTTTTGAGCCTCTTCCGGCGGGAGGTGTCCCCAGTGGGAATTCATCATTTTTGTGCTGATTGGCCCCGGAGCGATAGTGTTTACCTGAATGTTAAAACGGAGAAGTTCACTGGCAAATGCTTTTGTCAACATTCTCACGCCGGCTTTGGAAATAGAATAGATGCTTACACCCGGTTCGGGATTGTACCCGTCAATGGAAGCGATATTGATTATTTTGCCCCCGCCCTGCTTGACCATAATATTAGCTGCGGCCTGACTGACGAAATAAGCTCCTTTAAGATTTATGTCCATTAGTTTATCCCAGAGTCTTTCATCGGAATCGAGAACGGAACCCATGGCGGGACTCGCGCCGGCGTTGTTGACCAGAATATCGATCCGTCCGTATTTTGCCATTACGGCATCAATCATTTTTTTTATTTCTTCTGTTTTGCCCAAATGAGCCGGAAGTGGAAAAGCTTCACCGCCGAAGGCTTTGATTTCGCCAGCCGTCGCTTCCAGATCCTGCGCCTTGCGGCTGGTAACGACAACCTTGGCTCCGGCTTTTGCAAAAGCAAATGCTATGGCCTGGCCGATACCGCGGCCGCCGCCGGTAATGACCGCCACTTTTCCTTTTAATGAAAATAGAGATATATCAAACATAGGAAGTCTCCTTTGTATTTTCCATATTAGATAAAAATGATTTGATGGGAATTTGCAACCTTTTTTTAAAAAGTTGGCATCGGGTGTCAGCAATTTTACCTGCCGACACCCGATGCACGGGAATATTACTTTTTCACTGTCTTGGGCGCCAGCGCCTCACGGTCACCGCCGCTCATGCCGGCAATATATTTCACCACCTTTTTACGGGACTCGATGTCGTACTGAGTCGTGATGGCGATTTGCTCCATGATGGGCGATCCGCCGCCGTGGTAATTGCCTATATTGTAAATGCCGCCAGTCGATGAACACATCTCGTCGCCAATGAATCGCCAGAACTGTGCCTGATCCTCCGCTGATATCTTCGGATTGCGTTTGGTGTATTTCAAAAGCGCTTCACCTGTTGCCGGATTGGCAAAATCCTTTTCATGCGGGAATGTAGCCGCAACACCGCCGGAGATATCACAAAGAATCTCGGCTTCGCGATAGACCGCCTCGCCGGAGAGACACCGGCCGACATTGCAGTAAATCGAATTGGGAATATAGGAACCGGGACCGAAAGGAACAGATCCCATACCCGGAATATAAACTTCCGGTTTGGCCAGATCGGATGCCGTATAGCCCGCGGCATAACCCAGCTCGGTGGTCATGATGATCTCAGCCAGTTTCTCGCGGACGTGCGATTCTTTATGGACGTTGTTGCATTCGGCTGCCAGTGCAGCTTTTCCCAGCAGAATATCGCCGATGGCCGGCTTGCAGCCGGAGTATGAATGGCGATGGAACAAGGCAAACAGCAGGGCTAATATGCCGCCGTGCTGATGTTCGCCGGCCAGGAATACTCTCTCCCACGGCACGAAACAGTTTTCGAAAATCAGATACGAGTCGGTAAGTCCGGGGGTAAAACCGCGTTTGAAATGATCGCGTTGACGGTAGTTATGAATGGTCACAACTTGTTTCATTCCATCCCAGTCTCCGGGAACGGCAAAAGCCACGGCGTAGTCTTTGTCTTCGGACCTGAGCGCGCGGGTGGGTATAACAAGGATTTCATCAGATACGGACGCTTCGGAAATGTGCACCTTGCAGCCTTCCACAATGATGCCGTCCCTGGTTCTCTCCTTGATATACACATAAGAACCGGGATTGGGCTGCTC
>JBEKJX010000151.1:0-7335 GCA_050011015.1 Smithella sp. | reverse complement strand
TTCATCAGCGAGAAGCAATATATTACATACCGGCAGTTAAATCAGGCCGTAAATAATATTGCAGGTTTAATCAAAAGAATAGGTGTCGGTAAGGGAGATAAGGTGGCAATTATGCTCCCTAACATTCCGGAATTTGTTTACAGCTATTTCGGCGCACTCAAAACAGGAGCGGCTGTCGTTCTTCTTAATACGTCTTCTACTCCATTTGAACTGACTTATCTGCTGAATGATTCTGATTCGAAAGTCCTGATAACCCAGACTTCTCAGATGAAGAAATATAAGGATGCCCACGATAAACTTTTGTCCTGTCATCAAGTCATTTCGATAGATTCGTTAAACCAAAACGGAGAGCTTCTTAAAGACGCTGACAGCCAGGATTCACCTTTTGCGGAAATTAATCCGGAAGATCCGGCTTCAATCATATACACTGCGGGACTGACCGGCAAACCGCTCGGCGCGGTCCTTACTCATCACAATCTTTGTGAAGAGCTGAATATGATTCAACCCATTTTTCGAAGAGAGATGGATGATGTCGGTCTTTGTCTGATTCCCCTTTTTCACTCTTTCGGAGCCACCGTGAACATGCTGAATGTCATTCAGGCCGGCTGTTCCACCGTCATGATGGATCGACTAACCATGGATAGTCTTTTTTCCACCATAGAAAGAGAAAAAATAACTTATATCTGCGCCGTTCCCCGTCTCTACGTCGGAATGATCTTTTATGAAAAGACGGCAAAATATGATTTGAGTTCCTTGAAACTTTGCGTCACAGGCGGCTCGGCCATGTCGCCCGATTTAATGCCTGTTTTTGAGCAGAAATTCAACGTGCGCATTCTGGAAGGCTATGGCCTGACGGAAGCATCACCCGCCTGTTCTTTTAACCGGATCGAGCGCGTAGCAAAACCGAGGTCTATCGGCACGGCTTTGAATGGAATTGATATCAAAATAGTTGATGAGGCCGGTCGGGAACTGCCGCGCAATCAAATAGGCGAACTGATCGTCAAGGGCGAAAATGTCATGAATGGCTATTATAAAGACGATGAGGCCACGGCCGCTGTTATTAAAGACGGCTGGCTTTACACCGGAGATTTAGGCAAAATGGACGAGGAAGATTATATCTTTCTCACCGGACTTAAAAAAAGAATGATCATCACCAGCGGATTCAACGTGTATCCACGAGAAGTGGAAACTATATTGAACATGCACTCTGCGGTTCAAACCTCACGTGTATCGGGTAAAGAAGATTTGATGCGCGGTGAAATAGTAAAAGCGCATGTTGTCCTGAAAGAAGGGCATTGTGCCGACGAAAAAGAAATCATACATTATTGCAAAACATACCTTTCCAGTTATAAAGTTCCGCGCGAAATTGAATTCGTGCAGGAAATATCCGATTCAGTAGATATTGAATTCGAATAAATATTCATCAATTATTTCAAAGGATATTAATTTTAGAAGCAAGGATACTAATGATGACAAAGAATAAATGCTTACGTTGTGGATATGAATGGAATATTAAAAAGAAAAGCTTAAATGTTGCCCGGCGTGTAGGAATTATCATTGGAACGAGACAAGAAGGGATGTTCTTCTAAGCAAGGAAATCCAAAGAAATCCATAAAGGGAAACTAAAGCAGATAATCAAATTCCGGCATCTGTAAAAGAAGGAATTCTAGGAGTAATAACAAGCGGTATCTAGATACGTAATTGTGTCAGAAGTTGCCCCACGGATAGATTAAGAGTGAATTATGCCCTTGCAGACCATTCAAAGAATGCTGACTACGAATCGTTCCACTTGCGATCAGTATTTAATTTATAACTAACTATTTATTTCTATATTTACGAGGCATTTACTCATGTATAAGACATTTCGCACTATTTTTGGTTCATACCTTTTCCTCCTCATGATCACGGCACCCATTATCACAACTTCGCTTTTCAGGAAGAATAGTGACCTTCCTCATGTCATGGCCCGCCATTGGGCACAGTATACCCTTTCGTGCGCTGATACTTCAGTCGAGGTAAGCGGACGGGAAAACATTCCTGACGGACCTGCAATTTACATGGCGAACCACTCCAGCTTCTTCGACGTCTTCGCTATTTTAGGCCATCTCGATGTCCCGTTCAGGTGGATTGTAAAGAAGGAGCTCTTTAACGTTCCGCTGCTCGGAATTAACATGAAGAGGTCCGGGCACATTTCCGTAGACAGGGACAACCATGAAAAGTCAGTAAAAAGCATTGAACTAGCCGCGGCGAAGATCCGGTCAGGCAAATCAATTTTTATCTTCCCCGAGGGAACGCGGTCCGACTATGGCGTGCTCCGCTACCCGTTCAAGAAAGGAGGATTTTATCTCGCAATTTTGTCCGGAGCGCCCATCGTGCCTATAGCGATCATCGGTGCGCGGGAGATACTGCCGAAAGAAGAGATGATCGTTAAGCCTGGCAATATAAAGCTTGTAATCGGCGAGCCCATATATCCCAACGGTCATTGTATAGAATCCCTCATGGAAAAAACATTCATTACAATATCGGATTGCTTGTCTGAAAGCTCTGCATTCCAATATGAGTCTGTTACACGAAGAGGACACTTTACCTAAAACAACATTGCCCCCATTAAGCGCTGCTTTGATAAAAATATTTGGGAGTGGTTTATGTATAATAAGGAAGCCGGAAGAAGACCACTTGAAGTAATTACTACGTTAAATGTTCAGACATATGATATTGATTTTGAAGGTATAGTAAATACTACAACTTACGTTCGCTGGCTTGAGGATCTCCGTCTTTATTTTTTCAACATCCATCTCCCATTAGATGCATTGTTGAAAGAAGGAAGTATTCCGATAGTTCAAACAACAGATATAGAATTTAAAAGACCAATACGTTTATTTGATCAGGTTACCGGATACTTTTGGATGAGCGAATTGGTGTCATCTAAATGGATTGGAAATATGGAAATAGTGGTAAACGACAAGATTGCGACAACAGCGGTCCAGCAAGGAATCTTTATCAGCTTAGCAACAAGCAAACCATCAATTATACCTGAAACTCTGCAAAAAAAATATGATGGCGATATTTCAAAAAAATGACTGATGCCTTTTGTTAAAATTGCCGGAAAGTGATTTGAAACGCTGCTTGTGTGCATATTCGAAGGTTTGATTAATTGGGAAGGTGATCATTGAAAATTACGTTTATAAGGATAGGAGGATAAAATGAAAAAGATAACTTTTATTATGTCATTGACGATGATGTCTTTACTATTATTAAGTTTAATTTCTTATGCAGAAAAAAGGGTGGATATAACAGGTCATTCGGAAAAATGTCCCAGTGGATTTAAGCTTTTAAGGAGTGGTTCAAGAATAATCTGTAAACAGACTGATCGTAAAATTGTTGATGTTTATTATAAGAGTGCAGAAGATAGAAGTAGTTGTTCGTCTGGATATGAATCAAAAGTATACGATAAAGTACGTTGGTGTATCAAAAGGGGGAAATAGGGAAATAAAGGAGGAAATAGGGGACAGTTTGATCTATTATTTCCTTGGTGTTTAAACTAGATTGACAATATCAGTTTTCGCGTAGCTACCTACTTGATAACGGTGTTTTCCATCTCTTCGGAGCTTTTTGGCTCCGGTTGAGGGGTGAGCTTCGCCGGCTCATAATTTTGTCTACACCTCTTGCAAAAAATTGTTTAAATATATGACATATAGTGCTATAGTACATAGTGTCAGGGGAGGGTGATTTGCGGCTCTTTAAAACAAAGTGATTTGTGCGTTACGCGCGGCAGGAACGGATTGATGATCATAGTTTGTGTGACGCCATTGAACGCGCGGAACGAGGGCTTGTGGACGCCGATTTAGGCGGTGGGATCATCAAGCAACGGGTGGCGCGGGCAGGACAAGGAAGATCGGGCGGCTACCGGTTGCTAATTGCCTACCGCTCCGGCAAGCGGTCTGTGTTCCTCTACGGCTTTGCGAAGAACGAACGGGATAATATCGAGGCGGACGAACTGGATACGTTGCAAGAGATTGGGGCGGCGTGGCTTGAAGCAAAAAAAGAGCGCCTTGAATATGCGATTAAAGAAGGGCTTTTGAAGGAGATAAGCTATGAAAACAAAGAAAAGTAAATCTGGAAGACTTACACAAGCGTTACTTGAAACGGCCAGGGACATGAAGGACGCCGACATTTTGAGTAAAGCGAAGTATGAAAAAATTACCATGCGTCACCTGGGGTTGAAAAATAAAATAGAGATTGAACCGCTGACGGGTAAAGACATTCGCATGATCCGCGAACAAGCGCACATGAGCCAAGCGGTTTTTGCCAGATATCTCAACTTAACGGTTGGGTACGTTTCACAATTGGAGCGTGGCTCAAAGCGTCCGATAGGCGCGGCGCTCGTGCTGCTGAATGTGATCCACCGCAAAGGGATTGAGGCTATTCTTTAGATAGCTGATTTTATATCCATTTGCTGGAAATAGTGCTGGGAGAAGTAAATTTATTAATGATCGTAAAGCCAAAAAATATTTACAACTTATTGATTTAACTTTGGTAGTCCCACAGGGAGTTGAACCCTGGTTTCCGGCGTGAGAGGAGAAACCAAATATTATTTTTTGCCTGATTAATTCCGACATAGAGCATTTTTTATCTGCCGCTTCCTTATCCATTCTTGCCCTTAGCTCACCAATTATCTTAGCGCCAATAATCTCTGAGATTGAGAGAAAATACTGTTGACATATGTTAGCAAATATGCTAACTAACAATCATGAAATATTCCATCGCCTATTTCCATTCACGGGTTAAAGCTGAGATCGAAAGCTGGCCTAATGGCATATTGGCCGATTATGCACGGATTGTGGAGTTATTGATGGAATTTGGGCCTAATTTGCGCATGCCACATTCACGTGCTATGGGTGGCGGTCTTTTTGAATTGAGGCCCCGTGGTCGCGAAGGCATTGGACGGGTGTTTTACTGTTTTCTCATTGGTCAACGTGTAGTAATTCTTCATGCGTTTGTTAAGAAAACACCAGACACGCCAGATCAAGAACTAAAGATAGCCCGGAAAAGGATGAAGGAGGTACAGAATGGCTGAATTAAAATACGAACCTGTTTCCCACGACCATAAGGCATTTCTTAAAAATGCTTATAAACGGAAGGGATTCAGCAAGGCATACAATGACCTGGAAGAAGAATATACTCTTGTTCGCGAGATGTTGCTGGCACGTTCAAAGTCCGGTTTCACTCAAGAGGCAGTTGCGAAGTTGATGGGAACAACAAAAAGTTCCGTTTCACGTTTGGAATCTGCTGGAAAGCATGCACCATCCCTGACAACCCTGAAAAAATATGCCCAAGCTGTTGGCTGCCATCTGGTAATCAAGTTCGTACCTAAATCCGGTTCAATAAATAATTCAACTCGCGGCGTAAAAAAACAGCGTGCCGGTTAGGACTAGGAGGAAATAGGGGACAACAGCGCCCTATTTCCTAATGTTGTAGTTAGGCTTTATTCCTTGCTGCTAGCCTATTTCAGCGATCTAAAAAACCCATTTTTTGTATGTCAAAAACTAAGTCTTTAAAAGCTGATTTTATATCCATTTGCTGGGAATAGTGCTGGGGGAAGTGAATTTATTAATGATCGTAAAGCCAAAAAATATTTACAACTTACTGATTTAACTTTGGTAGTCCCACAGGGAGTTGAACCCTGGTTTCCGGCGTGAGAGGCCGAATTTTAACATTTATCTTGTTTTACTTTCTTTTACCTTAAATAATCTAATCACAGCAAAATCAATGCTATCAAGCCTTATAGGATTTACCTTGACTTACTTTTTTTATTTGCTATATCTAAAACGAATGTAGGGGATAGTGTAGGGGAAAATGTTTCCGGCATATAAAGACAAGGGGGAAATGAAAAATGCCAAAGCAAGACAGAATAAAGACGAAATATCCGGGTGTTTATTACATAGCCAAAGGAAAAGAAAAAGTTTTCTATATTGTTTATTATCTCAATCGTAAAAAGATAGAAGAAAAAGCTGGCCGTCAGTTCGCGGATGACATGACGGCGGCAAAGGCGGCGGGTATCCGCGCTGAACGTTCAAAGGGGAAAGAACTTTCTAATACTGCCCGGCGTGAAAAAACACAAGCTGCTAAACTGGCAGAGGCCGGGAAGATGACTTTGGAGCGTTTATGGGCTGAATATGAAGCAAATAAGGCAGACTCTAAAGCAATCAATACAGATAGGGGAAGATTTCAAAAATATCTAATGCCGGATTTTGGCAACAAGGAACCGCATAATATAATCCGGCTTGATGTTGATCGCTTGCGCGTTAAATTATTAAAGACTTTGAAACCGCAAACAGTAAAGCACGTTTTAGGATTGCTGAAAAGAATAGTTCACTATGGCGTGGCGCGGCAATTATGCCAGAGTTTAAATTTTGAAATTGAACCAGTTAAAGTAGATAACCAAAAGACTGAAGATTTAAACCCCGAACAATTAAAGCGGCTTTTAACGGCCATTGACAATTCAACGGATATTGAGGCGGCCAATATTATGCGCCTTGCTCTATATACAGGAATGCGGCGCGGGGAAATGTTCAAACTGAAATGGAATGACATTGATTTTCAGCGCGGCTTTATCGCTATCAAAAACCCAAAGGGCGGCATTAGTCAGAAAATTCCCTTGAATGAACAGGCGCGGAAAGTCTTAGAGAATCACCCTAAGACAGAGGGGAAAGAAAATGTTTTCGTACGGCCAGACGGTGAACCCTTTACAGATATAAGGCGGCGCGTTAATCCGATTAAAGAGGCGGCAGGTATCTCGGCAGACTTTCGCGCCTTGCATGGTTTAAGGCATACATACGCTTCAATGCTTGCTTCCAGCGGCAAAGTTGATTTATATACATTACAAAAACTATTAACGCATAAGTCCCCGGTTATGACTCAAAGGTATGCGCATTTAAGAGATGAGGCATTGAAGAACGCTTCAACATTGGCCGGGCAGATCATAGACGCGGCAACAAATTCAAACGTGGTTGAAATACACAAAGAAGAAAAGGCATAATGATAATTGAGAAAACAAACTTGCTCAATCCACTAAGCCGCCCTATTTTTACAGGCTTCCGCAATCCATGTGTTAATGCTCTTATGTTCGCGCTGCGCGGCAGTGGCTATTTTGCTATGAAGCTCCGGGCTGACACGGACAACAAAACGGCCAGTAAAGGGCTTTTCGGGTGTATCGTTTCTTTTGGCGCAAGTATCAAGATAAAAGTCAACGGCTTCTTTAAAAGCTTCTTTGACTTTCTTCACAGAATCACCGTGAAAAGTTATGATATGGCGAATCCCGGAAACCCGGCCAAT
>JBEKJX010000150.1:0-7404 GCA_050011015.1 Smithella sp. | reverse complement strand
CCAATTCTTCGATAATGACTGCAACTTTTTTACATAGTGCTGGCTCTTCTCCACCGATTGACTTGATGACGCTTTCACGCACCTCAGCAAGTTTACCGTATCGTTCCAACTTGCGGGGCATGCTGTATCCTTCTTTAAGACCAGCCAGTGCCTCACCACTGACACGGGCAATCAGTTCTTCATCCTTGACTACCTCGGCAACAGGTCTTTTGGCTTTGCCAATGGCATCGCGCATTTTATCCTGCAGATCAATTAATGGACGAATCGCTTCCAATCCAAATTGAATGGCATCCACAATGATATTTTCGGCAACTTCTTTGGAATCGCCTTCCATCATTACCAGTTCAACATCGTAGTTCTTTCCTGATTTACTGGGCGTTACTTTTCGCCCAACCATAAAAATGTTAATTTCACTTTCCTGGATTTTATCCGAAGACGGATTACAAATGAACTGTCCGTTAACCAGACCTACGCGTATACCGGCAATCGGTCCTTTAAAAGGGATGTTCGATATTTCCAAGGCGGCCGAAGCTCCGAGCATCGCCGTGACAACTGAATCATTTTCTTTATCTACGGAAAGAACCGTGGCTATCAACTGCGTTTCTGAATAGTACCCCTTGGGGAACAGGGGACGTATGGACCTGTCAATTATACGGGAGGTCAAAATTTCCCGCTCGTTAGGACGACCTTCGCGTTTAAAAAATCCGCCGGGAATTTTCCCCGCGGCAAAAGTCATTTCTTGATAATCCACAGTTAGAGGAAGAAAGTCCACTCCCTCACGTGTGCTTTTTAATGAAACTGCCGTAACTAAAACAACGGTATCACCATAGTAAACCAGTATCGCCCCATCAGCTTGCGCGGCGACATAATCCGCTTTCAGGGAAATATTTCGCCCGGCAAAATCCGCACTAAATACAGTACTCATAATTTTTCCTCCATTTTATTTTTAGGTGCTGTCATAGGAAATTCAAGGGCGAAACGCATAAAACAACAGCCTTAAGACGTATTTTGCGTCTCACTACAGTCAGGTTACCTTATGCCTTCCGCCCTTGATTAAATTCTTTATTTTCTTAATCCTAGACGCTTAATAACATTTCTGTATCTTTCTATATCATTACCTTTAATGTAATTGAGAAGTCTTCTTCTCTGACCAACCAGCTTGAGCAGGCCACGGCGAGAATGATGATCTTTTTTATGCTCCTTAAAATGCTCTGTCAAATACTCTATTCTGGCGCTCAAAAGAGCAATCTGGACTTCGGGAGAACCCGTATCCTTTTCATTAAGCCGATAATCTGCAATTACTGCTTTCCTCTTGTCCGAAGTTAACACGCTTTACCCTCCTTATAATCCAATTAAATGTTTATTGTTATTTATTTTCATTTATTAATTATTAAATACCCTGACAATTTTGGCCGCCTGCATTTTTCCATCGAATTCAGAAAATTTATTCACCGGCGCCAGCATTTCCGCAACCGCGAGAAGATATCCACGGCTTATGAATTTTACCATATCTCCGGCTTTAAGCAAGGGGAGATCATGTGCTTTCATCATTTCCACCGAAGGTTGCCATCCGTTACGCAGCTTCACCGCAGAATCATCTTCCAGTTCAATTGAGGCCAGCAAAGGTAATAGTTCCATCATCGGTAATATCTTTTCTGAAAGTTCCTTTTTTTTATCATTATAAACATAATCACTCAAACAAACAGCCATCTCTTCTAAAAAGATTCCGCTCTTCAAACGGCGAAGGCTGTATAAACACGCTCCCACTCCGAGCATATCACCGATATCGGAGCAAAGCGTCCTGATATAAGTCCCTTTAGAACAGACAACCCTAAAAGTAACACGGGGGAAAGAAATATCTTCAATAACAATACTATGAATTGTTACCTCTCGGGGCTCCATATCTAAAAACACACCATTTCTCGCCCATTTATATAAAGGTTTTCCGCAGTATTTGACCGCGGAATATGCTGGAGGAATCTGCTTAATTTCTCCGGTCATCCGCGACATTACCGCTCTTATTTCTTCTGCGGATACAAAATTATCGGATTGGCTGATAATTTTACCTTCAATATCCAATGTGTCCGTTTTTAAACCAAGCAGCATTGTAGCCAGGTATTCTTTATTTGCGCCAGTTAGAAGATTGGCTAACTTCGTAGCTTCATTTAAACATACCGGAAGCACTCCCGTAACCATAGGATCAAGCGTACCCGTGTGTCCCGCTTTTTTGACTCCCAAAATTTTTTTCACTTCACTGACAACATCGTGCGAAGTTTTACCCGCCGGCTTGTCAATGACGATAACTCCATCCATCATAAATATTAAAGTTCCCTTACCGCCTGAATAATCTGCGATTTGACTGATTCAATACTACCTTTCATCCAACAGGACGCGGCATGAATATGACCTCCGCCCCCAAATTTTTTTGCAACCTTCTCCACATTGACCTGGGCTTTGGAACGCAGGCTCAGTTTGAAATTATCTTCCCCTCTTTGAGTGAAAAGCACGGATACTTCAATGCCCCTTACCGTGCGCGGGATGTCAACAAACCCTTCCGTGTGTTCCCAGGCCGCTCCTGTTTCCTGTAAATCTTTTTGCGTAACCACCATAGACCCCACCTTGCTTTCAAGATCCAGGGATAATGTTTCCAACGCCTTAGCCAGCAGTTTCAACCTTGCCGGAGAATCGTTTTCGTAAATATTTTCCGCTATCCATTGCGGATCAGCGCCGTTCCCTACCAGATTTCCGGCTGCTTCAAACGTTTCCTTTGTAGTGCTGGAGTAACGGAAACTGCCGGTATCCGTTATAATCGCCGCGTACAAATTGGTGCTGATATCTTTTGAAATGTCAAAGCGCATTTCCCGCATCAGACGGAACAGCAATTCGCCGGTTGAACTGGCTTTGGCATCCAGCATTTTCAAAGAACAAAAACCATTATTGGAAACATGGTGATCAATATTTATGATTCTTTTAATCCTTTTGATATTTTCCGCTTCATCTCCAACTCTTGTCAAATCACTGCAATCAAGAATAATGCCGATATCATATTGCTCTATGTCAATTATATTATGAACTATATTGTTTGCCGCCGGCAAAAACCGGTAACGTTCCGGCGTGCGATCCTGATTATAAATTATCGCCTTTTTCCCCAATTCTTTTAACATAAGATAAAGAGCCAGTTCCGAACCGAGAGCGTCTCCATCCAGCCTTACATGAGCAGTGATTAAAAAGTTTTGCCCTTCATTTATAGCTTTAATAATTTTACTGATCATTTTTATTTTTCTGCTGCGCTATCTGCGCCAATATTTTTTCAATGCGGTTACCGTACGCAAAAGATTTGTCATGAACAAAAGTAAGTTCAGGCACCAGGCGCAACTGCACCCGTTTACCCAATTCCCGGCGTATAAAACCGGCAGCCTGAGTCAAACCGGCTTTGATTTCAGGAGAACATTCATCTTTCCCCATTTCCACAAAATATATCTTAGCGTTACGCAGATCATCGGTTACTTTCACTGATGTGATAGTAACCGAATGCAAGCGCGGGTCTTTCACTTCTTTCATTATAATATCAAACATATCCGCCCTGATCAATTCGGCTACCCTGTCCGCTCTTTTAAAGTTCATTGTATTTACCTGTTTGCCAATCAGTCTCTTCCGGGAAACTGGAAACAACCATGATCTCTGTTTTGCTGTTTAACATTTCAGCTGCGTGCAGATGATCAATAAACGTGAGCAATTGATCTACTTTCCCATTAATATAACGCGAATCATTGCCAACAACACCAAAGCTAATTTCGGCTAATTTATAATTATCAAGATTGCCTGTTTCCGCGATTGAAACATTAAACTCATTTTGCGTACGTTTTAAAATTTTTTTCAAAACGCTTCTTTTATCTTTTAAAGAGCCGCTTTCCGGGATTCTTAATTTTATGATTCCGTACCCAATGACCATAAAGTTTTTCCCTGAAGCCACACAGCCGTGAAAATCCGGAATAATTAGTCAAGCACGTTATTCTTTTTCAACATTCTGTTCTAATTTCTTTTCCAGTTCCTCTACTATATAAGCTTCAATCACATCGCCAGCATGGATATCATTAAATCCTTCAATACTGATACCACATTCAAAACCCGCCGCCACTTCTCTGGCATCATCTTTAAATCGCTTTAGTGACAGAATTTTCCCATCAAAAATCACCACGCTATCGCGGACAAGTTTCAGCTTGTTACTGCGCAATATTTTCCCATCGGTCACATAGCAACCGGCAATCGTGCCAATCTTGGGCACCTTGAAAAGTTCGCGGACTTCCGCTCTTCCCTGAACAACTTCTTTATATTCCGGTTCCAGGAGCCCTTCCATGGCCGCCCGCACATCTGCAATAACATTGTAAATAATGTCATAAAGTTTGATTTCCACACCTTCCTGCTGGGCAACATCCACTACCCGCGCATCCGGTCTTACATTAAATCCGATAATAATGGCCTTGGAAGCAGAAGCAAGCATAACATCCGTCTCTGTGATAGCTCCGGTGGAACTATGAATAATCCTAAGTTTTATATCATCGTTGGAGAGTTTATTCAAAGCGTCTGAAATCGCCCCTATTGATCCTTGCACGTCGGCTTTGATAATAACATCGCATTCCTTTACGCCTTCTTTCATTCTTTGATAGAGTTGCTCCAATGTGACTTTAGAAAAAGAGGATATCTCTTTTTCTCTTGCCTTTCTTAACCAATAATCGGCAATGCTGCGCGCTTTCTTTTCATCTTCGACGCAGAAAAACTCCGCCCCTGTTTGAGGGACACTGGAAAAACCAATAACCTCTACCGGCATTGAAGGCCCTGCTTCTTTGATGCGTCTGCCCTGATCATCAATCAATGCCCGCACGCGTCCAAATTCAGTTTTGGAAACAAAGGAGTCACCTTCTCTCAGCGTTCCTTCCTGGATTAAAACAGTCGCTACAGGACCGCGGCCGCGATCCAATTTAGCCTCAATAATGATTCCGCGAACAGGGCGATCGGGATCGGCTTTTAACTCCAGAACATCGGCTTGCAGCAAAATCATTTCCAATAATTCTTCAATATTAATTTTCTTTTTAGCGGACACTTCACAGAAAATCGTGTCGCCGCCCCATTGTTCGGATAAAAGGCCGTATTCAGCGAGAGAATGCTTAACTTTTTCCGGATCAGCGCCGGGTTTATCAATTTTATTGATCGCCACGATAATAGGTACTCCGGCAACCTTGGCGTGATTAATAGCTTCTACGGTTTGTTTCATGACGCCATCATCCGCGGCGACAATCAGAACGACTATATCCGTTACCTGTGCTCCGCGCGCCCGCATCGCTGTAAATGCTTCATGCCCCGGAGTATCCAGAAATATTATGTCCCGGTCATTTATGTGAACATGATAAGCTCCGATAGCCTGAGTGATTCCACCGGTTTCACCATCGATAACATTTGACTGCCTGATGGCATCCAAAAGCGATGTTTTGCCATGATCAACGTGACCCATAATAGTAACAACCGGCGCCCGCGGTTTGAGATTTTCAGGAATGGACGGGGTTTTTAATACAGATTCATCAAATTCCAATTCCGCCGGTTCCACCTGGAAACTGAATTCGCCCGCCACAATGCTGGCAATATCATAATCTATGGATTGATTAATGGTGGCCATAACATCCATAGACATTAATTTATTTATTATATCACTTACCTTTATACCCATTCTTTTAGCTAAATCACCTACTGTAATAGTTTCTCCAACTTTGATACGCCTTTTAATTGCCTTGGGAACGGTAAGTTCTGTTTTCTTCATTTTGGCAGGAGCCGTTTTTTTATTATCCCGCCATTTGGTGAAAATTATCTCCTGATCTTCCAGCTTTTTTAGTCTCTTTTCGATTTTTTTCTCTAAAATCTTACGCTGAGGTATTTTCTTTTCTTCTTCAATAAATACCTCAACCTGAGGCCTGCCCTTCTTTTTCGGCTTTTCTGCCAGGGGTATGGATATTTTTTCACCGGGTTTCAGAAGTGTTTTTTGGGGAATAGGCCTATCAGTTTCCGGCCTGATAATTTTATGTTTAGAAATGATAGCCGGTTTAACGGAAACAGGGGGTGGCTGTTTGATTTTTTCCATTACCGGTGCCACCACCGGCGCCACTACTGCAGGCTCAGCATTGGGCTCCTCTTTTGTTTCAACTTTTGTTTCAATCTTCGGTATTTTTTCCTTGGGCTGTTCAGGAATAATTTCCTCTTTCCTGGGAGCAGGAGTTTCCGGAGACTTTTCTTTTTTAACTTTATCAATTTTTTCCGCAGGCTGTGTTGGAGGTACTTTCTGGAGCTTCTCTTCCGCCAAATTTATTGCCTGAATACCTGCTTTCTTCTCCACCGGAGGGGCTTCTTCAATCGGCGCTTCTATGGGAGTGCGAACAGTGCGACGCCTGATTACCGTGGATTTTATTCTTTCCTCCACAACTTCGCGAAGTTCACCGGCAAGTATTTCCTTTTTTATTCTTTCCACCGCATCCTCTTCCAAAGATGCCGAGGCCGTCTTAACAGGAATGCCAATTTCTTCCAAACGAGTGATCAGGATTTTACTTTCCAGACCAAGCTCTTTGGCTAATTCATAAACTCGCTTTTTCGGCATGCGCAAAAATCTCCATATTAAATTTCTTGGTTTTCAAACTATGAATCTTTTTTATTTCCAGCTATTTCTTCGCTTAAAATTTTACCAGCAGTTTCGATCCATTGCTGGGCTGTTTTTTCACCTATTCCGGGAATCGAAGATAACAGTTCCGGCTCGGTTGCGGCAATCATGGCAAGACTTTTTATTCCTTTACTAAAGAGTTTCTCCGCCATAGCCGGACCCACTCCCGAAATTTTTGTCAGATCATTTTGTCCTTCTTTTCCTTCTTCTTGAGCGGCAACCATTGTTTCGCTCTTCATATCGATATTCCAGCCCGTCAGCTTAACCGCCAGCCGAACATTTTGACCGTTTTTACCGATAGCCAGTGAAAGTTGATCGTCAGGAACTATTACCGTCATTGTATGGTTTTCATCATCAACAAATACCCGATTAACCTTGGCCGGAGACAATGAACTGCTTACATATTTGGCCGCGTCATCGCTGTAAGGAATAATATCAATTTTCTCGCCGCGCAATTCCTGCACAACACTTTGAACCCGTGATCCTCTCATACCCACGCAAGCGCCAACAGGATCGATATCCTTGTCCTTTGATCTAACGGCAATTTTCCCTCGTTTACCCGGCTCCCGAGCCACATTTATAATATCAATAAGCCCTTCAGAAATTTCCGGAACTTCTACTTCAAAAAGCGCTTTTAAAAATGACGGGTGCGTGCGGGACAGGATTATTTGCAATCCTTTGGCGTTCTTTTTTACTTCAACAAT
>JBEKJX010000149.1:0-7445 GCA_050011015.1 Smithella sp. | reverse complement strand
GATGGCATCTTCTGGGCCGCTGATGCGGACAAGGCGGCAAAGCAAATATATACGGCCATTAAACGAAGAAAGTCCATCGCCTATATTACACGGCGCTGGAGACTGGTGGCATGGGCAATAAAGCTAATGCCCGGATTCATCTATGAAAGACTGTGATTTATTATAACAATGGCTTATCATGGCATCACCATAAAAATATTTATTGACTTTATAATTTAACTGCATTAAGTTAACGCCAATCAAATTAAAATTTATAATTCTCTGTTTCTCCAGTGCGAAGCAATCGGGTAAAAGTATTCAATCGGGTAGTGTCTTTTGAAGTTGTCAGCGTTGCAGGGAAAGAAGTAGTTTCATTAAACTATAACAAGCATTAGGAGGTAGTTATGAAATTGGTGAGGAGTTTATTTTCAGCAGTAATAATTTTTTTCATTACAGCCGGCATTGCATGCGCGGTGCAAATCGGACCCAATCCCACGGACGCTCTTCTTAGTGGAGATGGGCCTTTTGCCGTAACATCAGTAACGGTCTCCGAACTCTCGGTGACAGGATTCGGCGGCGGAACTATCTTTTACCCGAACACCTCTGGAAAGTACGGTGTGATTGTTGTCGCCCCGGGCTACACCGCAACAAATTCTGAAGTCATGTGGTTTGCCAAGAGACTTGCCACTCACGGATTTGTGACGATGGCCATGAATTTCCTTTCCATGCTGGATCTGGTGGAATGGCGTGCCACTCAAATGCGCACGGCTGACAAATATATGACCAGTTCATCGCCCAGCGCTGTTCTCTCACGTATTGACACCAGTCGCAGGGCTTTGGCAGGACATTCTATGGGCGGCGGTGCAACACTTGATGCGACCCAGCAGGATTCAACCTTTAAAGCCGGCATTCCGCTGACGCCATTTTCTATTGTAGTAAATGACTTCTCGTCAATGAAGGTTCCTCAGATGATTATCGGCGCTGATAACGACACAACGGCGCCCGTTGCTACCTATGCATATCCTTTCTACACCAGTATTCCGAATACTACGGATAAGGCCTATGCCTTGTTGACTAACGCTGATCATGCCACACCAACTTCCACCGATGCACGTGTCGGAAGATATGGCGTAGCGTGGGCCAAACGCTTTGTGGACGGCGATACGCGTTATAGTCCGTTCTTATGCGGCGCGGATGCGGCGGCATACAATACAACCCCGAATGTTGATGAATATCTGTCAAATTGCCCCTATTAAAAGTAAACGAACAACACACCGGATTGCTCTATAAACGATCCGGTGTGTTTTAAATAAAACAGGGAAACAGGTGGCGGTACGAAAAAGCCGCCACATTATTTTATATAAAAAATATCGGGCAACAAATATCACAGGGGAACATGAAGAAACGATTTTTTTTGATTCTGCTAATACTGCTGATTGCCGGCGCTGCTGCGAGCTACTTATTTCGTGATAAACTGACAGCACAATATGAAAATAAGGAAACCGCTATACAAGTCTCCGGTTTAAAACCATTGGGAATGCCGGCAAACAATATACCGCAATTATCCGGCACGGTCAAAAAAGAAGACAACGGAAACAAAGACGCCGGAAAAGACGATCTCTATAAGATGTTTCAGGTGGATGAGCGAGGCAATCTTATTTTAAACAAAGACACCCGCATGAACATCGAGCGGCTGTATGCACTGAATACGCCGGAAGAACTGAATGAAAAACTTCAAAAGCTTTCGACCGTGTTGCCTTCCACGGCATATCGCCAATTGGCCAATTTAATAGATTACTTTGATAAATATTTGAGAGATACAAAAACAATCTATCCTCCTGATGAGGCACCGGCGAATGTAGAGGAGGCGCTTGAACAACTGCAGGGAATGCATTCTTTGCGAGTGAAGCACTTCGGCTCCGACGTTGCCGAAGCTCTTTTTGCGGATGATGAGAAAATTAACGGGCAATTGCTGGAGTTAATGCTCAAAGACCCTGATGAGAATGCGACTATGGCAGAGAAAGCCGAAAGAGCGCAAAAAGCGTATCTACTCATGAAATCTAAATCCTGACTCTAATGGTATTCGTGAAAAGTCATCTGAAAGAAGTGGATTTTCTTCTTTGAAAAAAAATGTTTAGTGCTATTATGATATTCAAATCACCGGAAAAAGCAAAGTTTGTACATTGATTATCAGGCAGCAAAAGATGAAGAACGAAGCAGAAGAAAAAAATTTGAATCAATGGGACTGTGTTTCATTTCCCTGTGGAGATTCTTGTTGCCAACACGGTGTCGATGTATTCGCGCACGAGAGGGATCTCTTGATCTCTGCCGGTACAGCCATAGCGTCTGATTTCTCGGGGCCAAATACTGATGAGACCGGAACAATCATGTATCGAACGCAGCAAGGGCCGCGCGGTTGCGTTTTTCTAATGGATGAACGCGGTTGCAGATTGCAAATTTCCGGTCACAAGCCTTTGATATGCCGTGTGTGGCCCCGTACTTTCCAGGAAGCGATGGGTGCAGCCAGCGAGGGTTACTTGCCTTGCTTCCCGCTCCGTTATAACAAGAAAGATTCGTTATAAACTATACGCTCAAAAACATTTTTCTTAAAAACATTCATTTCGGAAATCGGAATTTTGTTTGTTTCTTCCTCCTGAAAAAACAAATCTCTATCCCTATCAAATATGCTTTCTTTCAAACCGTAATAAACAAAAATTGCTGAACCATAACTTAACTTGTGGTACAAGGATTTGGGGCAGGTCATTGGTTGCTGTTGATTAATTATTCTTTGGATTTTATTTATGAAGAAAAAATATATTTATCTCATCGTAATATTTTTAATCGTTGTTTCTTTTGCAGCTTTCGGCCGGATTGCAAGTAATGGTTTTATTAATTATGACGAGGAACTGTATATTACCAAAAACAATCATGTTCAATCCGGCATAAATCCGGAAAGTATTAAATGGGCTTTTACGGCTGTCGTCTGCAGTAACTGGCATCCCCTGACTTTACTTTCTCATGCTCTGGACTGGAACCTGTTTAAAAGTAACGCGAGCGGCCATCACTTGGTAAGTTTGTTCCTGCATATCGGTGCCGTTCTTCTTCTTTTTTTCTTTCTATACAGAACAACAAAAAATATCTGGCCTTCGGCTTTTGCCGCGGCTCTTTTCGCTTTACACCCTCTACGGGTGGAATCAGTAGCCTGGGCCGCCGAGCGCAAAGATGTTTTAAGTATGTTTTTCGGATTGGCAAGCATTTACGCTTACGCCTTTTATGCCGAGAGTCACAGACTTTCCAGATATTTTCTTTGTTTAATGTTCTTTGTGTTGAGCTTAATGTCCAAACCCATGCTGGTAACTCTGCCTTTTGTACTGCTATTGCTTGATTATTGGCCGCTGAAAAGGTGGCCAACGGTCCTGACTCCGGTAAATACAGCCATATTAGTTAATAAAGAAGCAGAGAAGGAAAATAACAAGCAGCGAAAAACCGAAGACACGAAGGAGAAAGAAATATCCACACCGCTAATGAGCCAAACTTTAACAATCAGCTCTCTTCTATGGGAAAAGGCGCCTTTTATTTTTCTGTCTATTGTTTCGAGCATTATAACCATATGGGCTCAAAATAAAGGGCTCTCAGTTGCCTCCATGGAACGCCTACCCTTTCCTGTGCGTATTTCCAATGCGGTAATTTCTTATGCTTCTTATTTACGAAAAACTTTCTGGCCGGTTGATCTGGCTGTATTTTATCCTTATGATTTTTCCCTGACTCTATGGCAAGTTTTAATCTCCAGCCTCATTATTATAACAATAACTATTGTCGTTCTTTATTACATTAAAAAACTGCCTTTTTTATTCGTTGGCTGGCTCTGGTATCTGGGAACTCTGATTCCCGTAATCGGTTTCGTGCAGGTCGGCAAACAAGCAATGGCCGACCGCTACACTTATCTTCCATCTATCGGTATTGCTGTTATGATAGCCTGGGGTATTCCGCTTTTGTTAAGACAACGCAAAAAGATTTTATGGCCTGCAGGAATAGCCGTTCTGGCCATCCTGGCAGTTTTAACCTGGCAGCAGTGCAGTTACTGGAAAAACAGTATCAAGCTTTGGAATCATACTTTGCAGGTGACAAAAGATAATTATTTAGCGCATAACAATCTAGGCCTTGCCTTGTTTGATAAAGGCAAATTTGAGGAATCTATTGATCAGTACAACAAGGCCATCCGGATTTCACCGGATTATGTCGAAGCTTACGGAAACAGGGGAAATGCTTACGCTAAAACAGGCCGATATCAACAAGCCATCGAAGATTATAACAAGGCAATCCTTCTGAATCCTTATTCCGCCGAGGCTTATTACACAAGAGGCACTGCTTACGGAAAACTGCTTGGCCGGTATCAGCAGGCCATTGAGGATTTCAATCAGGCAATTCAACTGAATCCTGATTTTACAAATGCATACAACAACAGAGGTCTTTCTTATTATAATCTAGGCCAGTATATGCCGGCCATTAAGGACTTCAGCAAAGCCATCAGCCTGAAACAAGATTATGCCGATGCCTACAATAATCGGGGAGTTGTTTATTTAAATCAGGGCAACAAAGAGCTTGTCTGCGATGATGCGCAAAAAGCGTGTGAATCAGGAAATTGTAAATTGTTGGAACAGGCTAAAGTTAAAGGATACTGCCGTTGATTGATCAGGAGACGCTAAAACTGATTACAAACAGCAATCCTCCCGCCATTTACATACGCACATGGGAGGATGAGAAAGGATGAACGTTTTGCAACCGAACAAGAAAGCAGCAACAATTACCTTAATTACCAATGGAGTCAGTCAGCGCGAAATCAAGAGCAAAGTGCGCGTGGATCGCAAGACCATCCGCAAATACGCCCGTATTTCGTATTTTTATATTTCTTGATTTTAATCATATTTAATCTATAATATAATTCAAATCTTGAGAGGGGCAAACCGCCTGAAAAGGAGGGACGCAAAGTTACTGGCCTAAGTCTTCGTAATGAGATACGGTAGCAGAACTGCCGGGAAACTTTAGAACCGTCGCGTAAGCAATACTACTATTAAATCAATATTACAAATATAAGAATATAGGTTGGAAATGATTTCATGCTTTTGAACTGATTCACTTTCATTTTCGATGATGCCACGTCAACTTATTGAAACCTTATTTCTGAAAAGATGCCGGGTTTTATGTTTTAATCATACTTTCTAAACCGGGCATTAACATTATTTTTAGTAAGTCACCGGCCGTAAAATCGTCGGTGGCCTGATGAGCAGTTAAATAAGGTCAACATTAAAGTGTTGTTATACTTTTCAGCGAAAAATAAGGGGGGCATCTGTGAAGCTATTAAAAACTATTAAGAATAATTTTTTTGAAATTCTCCCGCCGACGATATTTTTTCTTATTGCCTTCCTCCTTATCCTGTTCACCAAACTGATGATTCTGAGCGAGTATGGCATCTCCTGGACAGGACTTGGCGCTGCTGTGGTTGGCGCAATGCTTGTCGGCAAAGTGGTTCTGATGGTTGACAAACTGCCCTTCGTCAACAAATTTCCCGACCGGCCGCTGATCTATAATACGCTATGGAAAAGCTTTATTTATTTTCTGGCCGCGCTTTTAGTCCGTTATCTGATGCAAGTCCTTCCGTTGCTTAGAAGGCATGAAAACCTGGTGGAAGTAAACCGGCATTTAGTAAATGAAGTCGTGTGGCCGCACTTCTGGATTTTGCAGATGTGGCTGGCTGTGCTCTTCTTGATCTTCTGCGCCATGCGGGAACTGATTCGCGTCCTCGGCAGAGATAAATTTATCCTCATGTTTTTCGGCGGTCACAGCAATAGAACAGAAGGAGAAATTTAATAAAACTATCTTATGAATACAAAAAGATCTTTTTTAAGAAGATAGATACATACATACCAATCTGCAAAATGCCTGATTAAAGGAGAATTTTATGGCTAACGACAATTTTAAAAAAGGCAGCAAGATTCCGGCTAGTGACGATTTAAAATTAGTCTGTGGCAACAATGAGTTGAAAATTGTCCATGGTGTAACCCGACGAGATTTCATGAAATACTCCATCGGAACAATTGCATACCTTTCCCTGGGCGCATTAATCACCGACTGCGGCGGCAGCGGAAGCGGCGGTACCAACAACAACTTCCCCGTGGTTGTTTTCACGGATGTTCATTTCAATCCTTTTTATGATCCATCTCTTTTCACTGAGCTGAACACCAATGACGCCGACCAGTGGGCGGGTATTTTCCAGACATCGCTCATAACAGCGCCTTCGGCATGGGGTTACGATACGAATTACCCCTTGCTTGCGCTTGCGCTCTCCAGCATAAAGCAGAACTTGGGAGCCAGTCCGCTCATTATTTTTACCGGCGATATTCTCGGGCATTACCTTCCGCAACAGTTTTATCAGCAGATTAATGGAACTTCAAACCCTCGAAACGATGCAGACGTTGCGGCCATGAAGGACTTTACCAACAAAACGGTTGCCTTTTTCATGGGGCAGGTAAGGTTAAAAGTCGGAGACATTCCCGTCATGTTCGTCGTCGGAAATAGCGATTCATATACAGGACTTGGCCCGGATAGCAGTTTTCTTTCCAATACGGCGGAACTTTATTACACACAGTTTCTAAACGGCATTGTAGATCATCAGACATTTATTGATACTTTCACAAGTGGAGGATATTATTCCGCGGATATGCCGGGAACGAACCTGATGGTGATAGGACTCAATACATTTGAGTTTTCCCCGTATTTCGGAAACGCCAATTTGAGTGCAGTGACCGCCGAGCTCGCCTGGCTTGATAAAACGCTGGCTTCGGCCCGGCTCAGGGGCAAAAGGGTGTGGCTCTTGATGCATGTGCCTCCCGGGGCGGATAAATATTCAACCGCCCAATCTGCCGATGCCAACGGTCACATTACAACCGCCACGATGATGTGGAATCAGGACTATCAAACAAGTTTTCTGAAAATACTTTTCAAGTATCCGGGTCTGATAGCCCAGATGCTTACCGCGCATACGCATATGGACGAATATCGCCTTGTGTCACCCGGTATTGCGGCTGATACAACGCCCAGCATAGCTCCATATTTTGGCAATAATCCTGCTTTTAAGGTCTTCACGTTTTCCGGAGAGACTTTTGAGTCCACCGACTACACTTCCCTGAACTGTGACCTTGCTGCCAACCCCGCACAGTTCAATAGCTATTATACCTTTTCGACAGCGTATCTCTTGCAGGGTTTTCTGAACAATTCTTTGATACAACACTGGCTTCGGCCCAGGTCACGGGCAAAAAGGTGTGGCTCTTGATGCATGTACCTCCCGGGGCGGATAAATATTCAACCGCCCAATCTGTCGATGCCAACGGTCACATTACAGCTGCCACAATGATGTGGAATCAGAACTATCAAACAAGTTTTCTGCAAATACTTTCCAAGTATCCGGG
>JBEKJX010000148.1:0-7519 GCA_050011015.1 Smithella sp. | reverse complement strand
TTGTCAAACGGGCCATCCTCACGCCAGGCATAGCATGTGTTTACAAGATATTTTGCCATCATCTTCGCGTGTTCTTTATTCAGGCCTGACGGCTTTTGCGCCTCATACGCCGCAAAGCCCTGAATTGCAGCCGGGGCCATTGCCTGCATGAGTTCCACCAGGTGGGTACAGCCATTTACGCCTCCCGCTATTTTTTTTACTTTTGACGTAAAACCACGGGTAATAATCAAGCCCTTGACGGGAGCAAGGCATTCGATAGTTTGGTTACACACTTCCCGCGGAACGGATATCAGATCAACATCAACATCCTCAATCACGAGATTGGAACAATTAACAAGCAGCCGTATGCCCATATGATGAATAACGCCGGGCGGAAACTTTTCACCGGTTATCAGATAGGATTCCTGAAAACGGTCATCTTTGAGGAAACCTTCTATAATTATTCTTTCTCCATCATAATCGTACGTTGAGACTTCAATATTGCGCGTGTGTAATTTCTTCCCTTTTGATTTCCAATTTAATTGCATTTCATTTTTTCTCCCGCATCTCTTTTGATAAATTTATTCCTTATCATAATTTACACAAATCAAATTAAATTAAATTGCCATAGATTTTAACGGCAGTATCCCTTCTTTTCAGCGTTTTCCAGCAGTTTGCAATTTCCCGATTTACATGCCTTTTGCGCGTCAAAACATCCGCGATCATTTTCGCCCAGCTTAAAAAAAGCAATTCCCCTGTTGTGATAGGCAAAAGCCAAATCAGGTTTCATGGAAACGGCCCTGTTAAAATCTTCAATGGCCGACTGATACTGACCCATGTTGCTGAAACCAATCCCGCGATTGAAATAGGCTATATAATCAGGCTTGATCCGGATGGCTTCATTATAATCCCTGACGGCTTCGCGATACCGGCCAAGTTCACCATAAATAGATCCCCTATTGTTGTAGGCATCGGCATCTTCCGGATTCAGGCTTATTGCCTGATCATAGTCCTCAATGGCCTGGTGATATTTGCCGAGATCGGCGTATGCATTCCCCCGATTCATATAAACCAGAGCGGGAGCAGGTTTCTGGATGCGGATGACTTCGTTATAGTCTTCTATAGCCGGTTGATACCGGCCAAGTTTTGCGTATGCATTCCCCCTGTTGATGTATGGCGGAATAAAATCAGGCATTAGAAAAATAGCCCTGTTATAATGTTCAATTGCTTCTTCTATTTTTCCTTCGTCATACAGGGAAAGTCCAAAACTGTTAAGCGCCATATAATTATTTTTCGTGATTTGTAAATTGTGATTAAAAAGAATGGCGCTGTTTTTCCAGTAGCCGCATTGTTGCCACGTTAATACCGCCATCATAGACAAAGCCGCAATGGCCGCCGGAAATAAGATATTTTTTTTCGTTTCTTCACTCCTGACCAAAGACGGAATGCTCCAGGCAAGCCCGACAGCTATGCCTATAGACGGCAGATATGTATAGTGATCGGCCATCATTAAAGCTCGTAACGGAATGATGCCTATTACCGGCAGAAGAGTTATCGTATACCAAAACCATCCGACAAAGAGATACGGCAAACGTCTCATCATCACAATTACAGCGGCGCTGATAATAATAATCAATAAAGCGGCGCCCACGACCTGCCAGACTGGAAGTTGATACGAGAAGGGATAAAAAACAGCCAGATCATGCGGCATAAATATTTTTTCCAAATAAGTCACAAAGGAAACCGGCGCGTTGACAAGACGGGAACCAAGAGGAAAACCACTTAACGACGCATGACGCTGAGCAAAAAGCGTCAGGATAGAAAAAACCGCTGATAAAATAAAAAAAGGTGTTTTTTCCTTCAACTGGCATAAAATCAAACTGCCTTTCTTTAACTCAAATCGTCCCAGCGGCCAGTAATCCAAAAGGATCATGACCACCGGCAGAGTGACAGCCATGGGTTTGCTCATAAGAGCCGACATAAAGGAAATAAGAACAATAAGGTATCTTTTTATAACCGGTCTTTCGGTATAATAGATATAAAGACATAAGGTAAGCATCCAGAAAAAAGCGCTCAAGACATCTTTACGCTCAGATATCCAGGCAACCGACTGCACATGCAGCGGATGAAACGCAAAAAAAGCCGCGACAAAAGCGCTCTTCCAGATTGCGCCGGTCATACGCTTAAACAGCCAGAATAATAAAAGAGCGCTCAGGATATGCAGAATCAGGCTGGTCAGATGATAACCACCGGCATTTAAGCCGTAAAACTCATAATCCAGCATCAGGGAAAGCCATGTCAGAGGATGCCAGAATTCAGCGTAGGTTGTACTGAACGCCCAGCGCAATCCGTCCAGTGTTAATCCGGACCGGATATGAAAGTTTTCTGTGACATAAATGTTATCATCGAGATTGATGAAGTTATATCGACACACTTGCCCGAAAACAATAACCGTAACCAGCGCCAAAAAAATATAAACAATCAGAATCTGTTTTTGAGGACTAATATTTATTTTGTTTACCATGGACAGTCTCAAATTCCATTAATCATCTACGAAATGATACAAGTACACAGACTGCTCTCCGGGCAATCCGAATCGGCGACGCAATCCTAAAGTTCCGGAAAATCTTTTAGACCCGTCAATTCATTTCGGCAATATATTTTTATTCCACACATTGTGCCAGAACTTTTTGTCCCGGCTGAACCGGAAGCATCTTCAGAGCATCCTGAATGTCAATTTTCATAAAACCGGCGATCTTACGTTCAACCGCAAGCGCCTGCTCCTTGTTTTTGAGGATCCGGCTGCGTAGTATCTCCTCTCCGTTAGCATATCGCCTGATCAGATCATCTACTCTGTCGTCGATGGTAACGATTTTGTCGTGCATCACCCGCTTGTCGGCATAGTACACGATTTCCATCTCCTCAAGCCTTCCCTCAAGATTCAGATTTAGAAGGGTTACATGCTGCTCCACAATCCCGGCAACGCGCTCGTATCCCAGATCTCTCAAAAGGACTCCGCCGGAAGCGGCATGCCGTTCCTTTGTTTTAAGCGACCTTGTCTTGGTAATGTCGTGCAGCAAAGCTGCGGCAATCACAAGATCCCTGTTCACGGACACGCCGTCTTTAAGATTATCTGTAATCGCCAGAGAAACACGCATAACCTGAAAGGAATGCTCAACAATGTTCGGCAACATGGAATGTTCCGCCATCAGTTCTTCGCACTGTTCCCGGGTGGGAATTCTATCTGTGATATATATCGTCATGACGGTAATTTGGATTTTCGACCTCAGGTTCGACCGAATCTTTTAAACGCAATCGGCTATTAATCCACCAGCATAAGACTAAAATCATTGCGGGTTTCTTCAAATTCACTCAATGTATTGATAGTAAAACCATTGTTCCTTGCCGTTTGAAATACATCCATTCCGCATGATTCCATGGAAGGTCTTGCACTTTCTCTGTTGTTGCACGGTTTATCTAAAAGAATAGCGCACGTACTGCAAAGATCACACGGCCCGATCAGGAACACAAAGGCCTTGTAATAACCATCTTTAAACATATTTTCTTCCATTTGCCGGAGCATCTGGCGAAGTTTTCTTAAGCGTTTATCCCGATCCGGCGAGTATGGAGCTTCAATATGGAAGAGAATGGCTCTTTGATATGAATCCAGGATTTTCCTCGTTTCTTCCGAGTTAAGTGAATGCGGCGGGCAGCAGTAATTATAACCGTAACCGCCGCAACCGAACTTGCACTTCAATCCAACCCATGGGGCTGTGACTACACTGCCCGGCTGAATTATCTTTACTCCGGTTATCCCTTTTGCCAAAGCATGATCACAGTATTTTTTGAGATCACTTTTTTTCATGTTCCGCACCTTCTGTGCACAAGATCAATCATAACAGTATGTCATTTCGAAGCGAAGCGAGAAATCTTATCATTTCATTTTGTTACTTCGAACGAATGTGAGAAGTCTTTAAGATTCCTCTGGCCGATATGACAAGGTTTCGTGTAACACTACACCAGTTGATATGCCGGAATCAAACCTGTTTACATAAATCTCCCCAAGATTAAACCAGTTCAATGTTTTGATTGCAACCTTAATTTTTTCCAGTGAAGTGTCACATAAATATCTTTTCAGTATGTCACTTCGAACGAATGTGAGAAGTCTTTAAGATTCCTCTGGTTGATACGACAACGTTTCATTGTATCACTATACTCTCACCGTTGTCCTGGAATTGAAACTCTCGCAAGGCAAGCCACAGAGAATCTTCATTGATAATGGGAATAATTGTACCTGTCCCGTTTATTTTTTTATTTTCAACCTCCTTTTTCGTAATAAATTATTGCCTATCTGCTTTATTTCTTTACGTTTTACCTGTTACCCCTCCCATGTGCCCACCGGGATAAATTTTGAAGGAATACTCAAGGAATACTACTACAGAGTTTCGACTAAATCAAGCTCAAGTAATTGATATTATTTATTTTTTATTGGGACAGATTTTTGATAAAACGAAGCTATCAGGGGCTGATAATTGTCCCAAAAAACAGAGGAAATGATTTCATCATACTTTTGAGGGATTTTTTCTTAAAATAGTCATTTGCTTTTTCAATCCGATTGTAAGCTTTGGGGGTAGTCCAGTGACATTTAATTCCATCTGCATGTGTTAAAAACCTGTCGCAATCAATTAAGTGTTGTGTCCCAAAACTCCCAAACAATTTATCATTGACAAGATTATTCCGTACTTCAACGTGAATGCCGCAATTTTAAAAACTGCTTTTATCATATCTTCATATATGAAATTATTAATTTCTAAAAATGTAATATTATGATAAATGGCAAAAATAATTCTTTTCAAGTTAAAGTTTCAGTATCAGATTGATTCAAAAAAGAATCGTCGCGGGGGATATTAAATGGAACAGGATAATACTACCAATAGCTTATCAGGTCCGGTGCAGATTTATGGAGTGTCCGTATTCTTGAAGATTGTTTTGACAATTGCGTTCGTTTTTATTGTCGCTGTCAATGGGTTGATTATCAATCAATTTTTTTCAAACGGGTCGGCGGAAAAGACGAATACAGGTCTTTTGATCACTGATACGATTTTTACATTTGTTTGTTTTTACTTTCTGCTTGCCCTATTTAAATATAGAACTGAAATATATCCTGACAAAATAAAACACTTTTCAATCATGGGAAATACCGAATTACCCTTTAATCAGATACAAGGTTTTCGGGAAGATTTATCCAACTCCACAGTGCTGGTTATACATCCCAAAAATCCGGACGATGCAAAAATTACGATTAGGGATTTGGGAGGACGCAGCAAGGATCTTGAAAAATGGGTCAGACAGAATTTAACCGATCTGAATGCGGCTGATTATCAGGCAGATGTAAATAGTATAAAGAATGACAAATCATTTGGAAATATTGAAGAGCAGAGGATAGCTTTTCTGAAACGTGCCAGACGAACATCGGCAATATTCAATTTGTTTGCAATTGTTTTCTCTGTATGGGGATTTATTTTCCCATACCCCCAAATACTTTTATTTCCTTTACTGCTGATACTGCCGGTGATTGGCCTTGGCCTGGTACATTATTTTCGGGGCGCGTTAAAATTCCTCGTGTGGGAAACAAAAAGCCCATATCCCGGTATTGCTATAGCCTGCATACTCCCTGTAATTGTGATGACTGCCAAAGCATATGACTTTTATATATTAAACTGGAAGGGATTCTGGTTCGAGTTCTTTCTCCTCACAATATTCTTTTTTATACTGGCGCTGTATTTAGCCAGTGAAATAAGACAAAAAAAGCTCTTGATGCTTTTGTTTGCCATTGGTTGTGCCGCATATAGTTACGCAGCCATCATTTCTTTAAACTGTATTCTGGATACATCAGTTCCACGCACCTATAAAGTGCAGATTCTTAATAAGCAGCAAATCACCAACAGCACTAGAAGAGGAGTAGGAAAAACCATTAAATATTATTTTACACTTTCATTCTGGGAATTGAATAATGAAGTATCGGACATAGAAGTAGAAAAGGATGTTTACGACAGGTACAACACCAAACAAGATGTCGATGTAATTACCCAAAACGGAAGATTCGATATACCCTGGTTTCATATTCAATAACCTGATATATCGCAGGACGGACGCGGCTTGACCGTCAGACAGTGAGAATTCCGGGGATGGATAATTAAGTATACTGTCCTCAGAATTCCCTAATTAAGTATGCTGTCCCCAGAATTCCCAAAATTTGAATTATGATTTTAGAGTCGCATCTCGTCTTCAAGAAAATCCCGACAATCCTTCTCATTCCAAATCAAATCTTTATCAGTAGTTTTACATCTTTCTTTCTCAACTTCAGTCAATTTATTGAAAAGATATTTAAAGTCTTCCCACGTCGTGTCATCGTCTTTCTGTTCTTCTAATATATATTCTTTTCCAACATGCCAATATCCTTCTATCCATGGATAAAAAAGACTCCAAACCAATTCTTCATCAAGACTATATCTACGAAACAATAATCCGATTAATTCAAAAAAGTCGAAGACATCTTCTTTTATATTTGGAACATCATTAGAACCGTATACACGCAGAAGTAAATCGTTTGGATCATATTTCTTACTCTTATGATCACTTTTCAAGTAGTCTCTAAAATCACGAATAGACCTTGATGCCTCTTTTCTAATTTTCCTGAAATGCTCAGTGTTAAATCTTTCATCAAATTTTAAAACAATGTCAATGTCACGTGCGATTTTTGCTTGCTCATCCTGATAGGCCAAAAGCTTTTTAGTACTATATAATGAACCTAAAAAAGATAATGCGCCACCGACTAATGCTCCGACTAAACCGCTAAAAAGATATGATATTACTGTAAATGTTCCATTCATTTCTGTTTTTGTCATTTCATCACCAAATGCTAAGCTTGGTAGAAATATTAATATTAAAAGAATTAATGCGGCTATCTTTTTCATAGTATTTATTCCTAATGCTAACGGCAATTAACGTAATCCTACCGGATCTGCCCTGAATCCTAACTTATATATGGTACAAGGATTTGAGGCAGATCACTTTGGACGAGGTTTTGGTTGAGGTTTAGGGGCGGGTGCACCACCACCTTTCTTCATTTCCATCATGTGCCTTTCTCCCCTTTAATTATTTCTTTATCGAGTCTAGTATTGAGTTCATTTTGACAGAACCTCTTCAAACATGATGTTTGAAGTATGTCATCTCGACTTTCTTTTACAATTTCAACATAACGTTGTCGAAAAGCTTCAAGTTGCTTAAAAAATATTTCAATGGGAAAATCTGGATCTATACACATACGATTACGAAAGTTTTCCATCTGCACTCGTAGCTCAAAGAATTTTCCAAGACTTCTTTCCCAATCTCGCACACGCTCAGCAACAGCCAATGAGGCATGAAGAATTGACAAGATGGCGGCTACTCCAGCTAAAATTAGCCATATTTCCATAAATCCAGATTTTGACCAAAGCTTCCATCCTGCAACAGCAGATCCTGTCGCTGTTATTGCTAT
>JBEKJX010000147.1:0-10063 GCA_050011015.1 Smithella sp. | reverse complement strand
CACAACCCAGTTTTGGAAAAATATGCGCAACCTTATTGAACTGGGATTTATTGATATCATTTATCAAGGCGGCTGGTTTCAAAAATCAGAAAAAGAAAAAGATTATTCTGTCTATAAGTTTTCAGATCGCTGGAAGCATTACGGCACACCAGATTTTGAACACATTCTTAAGCCGAAGGCGCTGCCTTATAATTTCACTATTCAAGCGCACCTGAAAAAGAAAAAGTTAAAAGTAACTTCACAAAAGCGAAGCGAACACCTTCACGAAAGTGAAGCTGAAAAGGCAAAACAGGATGATACCCGTATTCACAAAAGTGAAGTTGAGGGTACACATTTAAAACAGTGTGAAAGCTTTGCTAATGCTAAATCTGCACCTTGTATTCATGACGAACAGGCAAATCAAGACACCGCTTCACTTTAGTGAAGGATAAATATAATATCCATGTATATGTCGAATATTCAGCTTAAGAAATTTATTCTAACAAAAAAGAGGTAAAGAACTTCAAAAAGTATGGCCTGTAATTTGTAGTTCAGTAAAAAAAGAAAGCAGCAGATTCACTTACTACTACTATACTAAAAACAAAACTCAAATAACAACAACAACGGTAAAAATAATTATTCTAAAGTTGAAAAAAGTATTGCTGTTTCTGAGCAGCATAAAGATTTATCCCCGATAGAAAAAAATGGACACGCCGTAGAGGAAATGCCTCAGATCAGTAATTCTTTCGAGAGAGAAAAGGACACTTCGTAATTGCCTGTTTGAAGTTAGGGAGTGAAAAACTCAGGTGGGTGCTTAATGGAAGAGTACACGGGTTTGCTACGGGAGACCCTACGCAGAAAAATTCTGCATAATGTTTAAACACGGAACAAAAAAACGATCATTAGTATTTGATATCATTAAATATTAAGCGTTAACAATTTGTTTACACAGCGAATAAAAAATAGGTCCATTTCTTAATGATAATATATATATACGATGTAAACAGGAAAGAGAGGTTTTTGCAGCCGAATAAACCGTGATTCAAGAGCAAAAATTGATTATGCAATTGATATTGTTAAAATATTAAGTTTTAATAATTATTTAATAACCATTTAAAGCAGCAGGCAAAAAATAGGGTAATTTTGCAATGAAAACATATTCATATGGTGTTTAAACATGGGAGATATTATTGGCGCTAAGATAACCGGTGAGCTAAGGGCGAGAATGGACAAGAAAGCGGCAGAGAAAAATGCTTGCTGCCGGAATTAATCCGGCAAAAAATAATAAATGGACGAATCACGCCGAGACTAAAAACGCGACACGCTTACTACCGGTCGGTGTTGGATCTGTTATTTGGCGAGTTCTATTTTAATGATTTACTGTGGTGTTTTTTTATTACTATTTATCCCGTAACACCGGTGTGTAACTGCACTGACAGTTCCAAGACGAAGGTAAAATAGGTGCTTTGTTGATGTCATGTGCTTTACTACGTTTAGATAGGCCGCATTCCCAGCAACCAACGGTATCTATCTTTATTCTCTTAATACCCATACTTTTATAATTATTTAGTTCTGCAACGGCTCGTGCCCGATATATAATGAATTGGATATAAATCTTGAAAATATCATTAAAATTCTCAATTTCAATTTCTTTTGCATAATTCACCAGAGAAAGAGGAAGCTTTAGTGTCTCTGAAGCAATATTTAATGACCTTAAATAACGAGAAATATCTTCTTGACATGTTGAATAACCGCGTGATGAATAATCAACAGCACGCGCAGCAATGAATGAAGACATAGCCCTACGAATATCTTCGCTGAAGCTAAATTCTTCAAACCCATGATTCATTATAAAATCAATAGTATCAATAAATGTTAATTCAGTACCCCATTGCTGATTTTTATTCGGATATAATTTTCTCTTTAATTCATTGTAAGAGCCGCTTCTAATCAGTTCAATATTTTTGTTGTATTCAGCTTCTGCCTTAATTCCCTCTGCGTGTAATAATTCGACAGCTTTTGGACTTAATGCCCAGTAGGATTGTTTAAAATAACTTAAACAATCAGCTTCAGATATATTTTCAATAATTCTATTTACAAGATCAGGTTTCTTACCCCTTATCGGTAACTCATGCCTTATCAGGAAATCTTTTAGAATGGGGATAGTTGCTTTTCTTACGTTGAATTTATAATCAGCAAGGGTTAAGTAGTTATTCATGGATAGCTTGTTGATTATTTTGGAACCATCAATGTTATTAAAGGCACACCACCATCCTAATACTGAGGAGTCATCTGCTCGCTTACCTTCGAGCAATTTCAAAAAACTGATTTCTACATTGCTTAATTGTTTGTCTGCACCAAAAGTCTCAGCGATAAATACTTTACTTGATTGATTTGGTGTTATATTGTTTGACTTGCCAAGAAAATCTAAAATCCATTTCCATAAGTTTTTTATCATATTTATTATTTTCATGCTGAGTACAAAAGGGGCACGATCATGCGCTTATTTTTCATTGCCGTTCTTCTCTGGGGTAATATTCTGGTGAATAATATGATTTTCTACCGATAGTCATTACTTGCTCGTAATTATTATGAATTTCTATATTGTTTATAGTTGTCGTTGCAGCATGTTTTGTCTTCGCAAACTTTTTCAGCAGTGCTTTAAACAATTCAATAGCCACTTGGGAGCCTAATGTTATAAGAAAAAGACTAGTGGCGTCTGTTGTCTCTTTTGGTATAGCTGAATCCATAATGCTAATTCTTTCCGAGACTTCTAAGCCGTTAACTTTTTGCGATCTAAGAACGTTAATTAAACGTTTATCGTTTGTTCTTAAAAACAATTCATTATCATCCATAACGAGAAAGCCACTAACTATTTTCATAAATTATGTCCTTTTTTGCCTGATTGATAGTTATTTTTATGTTTATTCCAAAAAATGTCAAACAAATATCTATGTCAAGTAAAATGAATTAAAAAATTATTCGTTCAGCTAGTTCAATCGTTCTGATTGAACTATTTATTTGGTCGTTCTATAAACGCCAAAACATTCTGGTTCAATCTGCAAGGTTGAACCAGCAAAGAGTCCCCAAGGACTTCATGGCGCGCCCCTAACGGTCAAGAAAATAAGGCGCGTCCCCTACTTCCAAAGCTGCTTAACCGAGTGTCCGTTTTTACTTGACCAGATCAATAATTATCAATATAAATTAACTTTCGAGAAAATGGTTTTACCAAGGGATAACATTCATAATAAAAAAATCAAAAAGGTCTAATAATGTGGAAAAAAATTAATAGGGATGATGTGCCTGAGATATTATATCACTACTGTAGTTTAGGCACCTTTAAGACGATAATTGAAAACAAAACAATTCGATTATCAAATATATTCAAAATGAATGACTCATCGGAAGTTATGCACGTCCTTGAACTATTGCCCGGCACTGTTTATGAAAGCGAACAAGAGTATATCCATTGTTCTGCTCTTCCCTTTAAATACAAGGGAAAAGAAGGGAAAGAGCTAATTGATGAACTTATTTTGGACATTAAAAAGGATATAGAAAAATTAAAGTATCCGTCATATATCGCATGCTTTTCTAAACATCAAGATGATCTTGGACAATGGCGCGGTTACGCAGATGATGGCTGCGGAGTTGCAATCGGTTATGATGGTAAAAAACTTTATGATATTGCTCAATATCCTTCTCTTCATAATATTACTATTACTGATGTTTGTTATTCTGTTGTTGAGCATAAAGATTATATCAAAAGATCAATTGTTCCTCTAATTTTCAAGGCTTTAGAGAACGCCGCAAATAATGGAAATGTTAAGAATGGTCAATGTCCTTACGAAAAAATGGTTTTAATAGAAATTGTCCATGCTGTATCCGCTTGTTTATTAGCTGCAGCACAATATAAACATAAAGATTATAAAAACGAACAAGAGTGGCGCTTGTGCTTTGACCCATTAATAAATCAAACCTGGTCTAAAGACTGCAAGAATTTTTCCGATGATAAAAAATGTGGCGACTTGGTATTAAAAAAAATGTCATTTTCAAATAAAGGCGGGAATATCATATCTTCATACTTTGATTTGTCTTTGGGATGTATGTTTTCGGATATGATAAAGGAAATTATATTAGGCCCTAGGTCAATGAATGAAGATAACATTGACATGGAAATGTTCCTTCAGATTAACGGAATCAACCTCACCACGGATAAAGTACACAAGTCAGGAATACCATATATAGGACTATCAAAATGAGCAAATATCGATGGGTAAGGCTTTTAGTGGAGCGGCAGAGTTTTTATCAGGGGCAAACGTACCAGAGAGAAGGAGATTGCTGATGAAAAAAATAAATATCGTACTGACTATTTTGATTGTTTTGTTTGTAAATGTTGACGCTTTTGCCACAAGAGATGATTCAAATCTTCAAAATATCAAGAATTGGAAATACTACACTTCGGATAATGATACGACATATTCGTATGAGCATAAGGAGAACAATGAACCCAAAGTATATACATTCGACAATGATATAGGTTCTATATACTATTACGTTAAGGTCGTACCTCCACAAAAGGTACGTGATGAAATGCAAAAGAAGCTTGAAATAGAATATCCGAAAGAATTTAAAAAATTAAAACTTGGTTATTCAATAACATGGAATAGGATGAACTGTGAAAATGAAATGGTAGAGGCAAGGCAACTTTATTTATACTCTGATACAAATGAATTTATAATATCTTTCGATATGAAAAACGACAAAGGACTATACGAGGCAAAACCTTATTCGGGGAAAATTCCATTTAATAAGGAATTGATAAAGCAAGAAAAAGAAAAAGCGGAATTTAAGGATAAAAAAAAATCATCAGAAAATGAATTTAACATGAAATTAAAACAATATGGTGCGGAAGCTTTGGTCCCAATTAATATGCTGGAAGTCAATCCCTATGAATTTGAAGGTCGTACAATAGCAGTTGTAGTGCAGTTTAGGAAGATGCTATCAAAGAACTCGGCATCCTTCTATAGCGGATATTCAGACATGGAAGAACATACCAATGTCTACGATGAAATCATTGTCACAGAAATACCTAAAGGCACCCACTTTGAATCAGGACCATTCTCTCCCAGAATGATGTTAGTTCTTAAGGGGAAGGGTACTATAGCAGGTACTAATGCTTTTGGAGCACGGATTAATGCTCCTCATTTTCAGTGGGTTGCTATAATGTCCGGGAAACAAAAATCAGTGTTTGAGGAACAGCGAGATGTAAGTCGAAAAAATGCTCTTCAAAACATGAAAAACGCTTATCCAAAACGTGACTAAAAAGGAGGATTTCAATGAAAATAAATAATCAGAATCTATTCATGTATATTTTGGGGGTTATAATATTGTTGATTCCTAATTCTTTGTTTGCTGAGAATACTACACAGACTACAACGAATGGGAGTCTATATGAAAAAGCTTTGCTTGATCAACAAAAAAAAGATGCAGGGAATCAAGTTATTATTAAATTGCTGCAATCATTCCCATCAGCCTATAAAATATCGGTATTAAATCAGCAAATTAAGGACAATGGTGATAATACAGCAAATATTACATTTCAAGTCAATCTGGAGTTCGACTGCTCAGTAACACCGGATGAGAAAAGACCAATGGAGTATGGGCAATATTATCATCATGTATCTAAAATGCCTGGCATTGATTTAAATGAATTATGGTCATCAGGACTTGATATTACATCGAACTATCCTTATTCACCACCATCATTTAAAAAAAGAGTTAATTTAAAATGTAAGGAACCAATGGGATGTAAAGAGATAATGGATTTCGTATGTCAAGAGACACAATCCAAACCTTTGTTTCTCTATATGACAGCTGGACAACAACACTCTGTAAAAAAACAATTGAGTTTTTCTACTTGTAAAGGACCATTTAAAGAAGTTGCTTTTGATACTGGTCTTGATAAACGACTCACTTTCACTATTAAGAATATACCATTGCCAGAATTAAAAGATATTTCAACAGTTCAAGCAAAGGTTCTTTATTTGGATAGGAGCGCTTTTCCAAAAAACGATAGGGACTTCATTGGCTCTAACTAAAAATTCAGTTATCTGTTATTTAGATTATGTCGGATGCCATAATTCGAATAAGTCCAGCGAAGGGGTCTTTGCTTGGCTCATTAGCGATGTCGGATGCCATAATTCTAATGATAATTCGTCAATTTATTTTTCGAGAAGTATGTGCGGACTCGGTAGGTGAAGTCAAACTGTATTTAGTCGTGAATCTGGTCGGGACTTGATAGGTATTAATGGATTTTGGTAGAGTAAAAATTTCAATAAATGTTGGAATAAGGCTTTTGGCTCGATCTTTCACGCTGTTTCTAACCAGAAGTGCGGGTGATTTGAATGTTAGCTTTTGTTAATGTCTGCAAATGTGATCATTGATAAAAAAGTCATTGCCTATGACGATAAATGTTGAATTACAAATTTTTATTTGGTAGAGAAGATAGCACAAAAATAAAACTTAACTTTCAAGGATAATATTTTTTAAGGGCACGTTTTGAGGCTTGCGCAAAATTACATTATAAAGAAACGTAATGATTAAATATTGTTAGACTATTTGTTCAAGTCCGGGTGCCCTCCAGGAAAATCAAAGGGTTAGCTATTATAGCTAGCCCTTTTTTGCGTTTTGAAAATCCGGGAGAAATCCCGCCGCAAGCAACGGTGATGGTGTATCATCGCAGCCATGACAGCTTACAATTACACTAAAGATCAGACGTTAATGGAAGTGGCAAAAGATTATGCCGGATATGTTCGTTTGATAAAGCATATCCGGCATTTTTATTAGCGGCAGGATTTCATTGACATACAGAATCGATAACTTTATAGTTTAATCAATTAATAAAAAATATATCGAACATAAGGAGGCTTGTATGGGAAGTGATGCGATCATTGCTATCCTTTTGTTTCTAAGCATCAATATAGTCATTTACGTTGCTCTGTTCCGCTGGGCATCCCAAATTAATGAAATTCTGAAAAACCTGGAAAACATAAACGCCAAGCTCGATATGATTACAGGGGTAGCCACCAAATCTCCAGAGCAGGAGGCAGGCATCGAAATTGATGATAAGCCTGATACTGAAGCTTTACACTAAAACTTGCAGATGAACTCAGCAAACATTTCTTTCTTGTTCTCTTTTTTAAATTTATATTTTTATGCTTCCAGGTTACAGTAAACCGCAATTTTAAAACTACGATTGGAGAAATAATATGTCTGACAAACCTTTCCGTATAGACGTTCATCATCATATCATCCCGCCTGATTATGTGGATTCGCTGGCGAAGATCGGTGTTTCCAGTTCTCTGGGAGTGAATCTTCCTTCCTGGTCGGTGGAATCAACATTGGAGATGATGGATCGAAACGGCATCAGGGCCGCGATAACATCGATATCCAGCCCCGGCGTTTATTTTAATCATGATACCGACTTTGCTTCCGGGCTTGCCCGCCGCTGCAATGAAATATCCGCGAGACTGATAAATGATTATCCGCGGAGATTCGGCGCCTTCGCGACGCTTCCCCTGCCGGATGCGGGAAAAGCTCTAAAAGAAATAGAATACTCGCTGGACAAGCTCAAACTCGATGGCATTGTTTTATTGACCAATTACGCGGGAAAGTATCCGGGCGATCAGGCGTTTGATGAGGTGTTTGCCGAGTTGAACCGCCGGAGGGCCACTGTTTATGTTCATCCAACCGATCCTACCGGTGGCAATCCGCTGGGAGTGCACATACCGAGCTTTTTAATGGAGGTTACCTTCGATACGACAAGAGCGATAGCCAACCTGATATTCAGCGGAACACTGGAAAAATATCCGGATATATCTTTTATCTTTGCGCATGCCGGAGGCACGGCTCCATATCTTGCCTGGCGCATATCGCTGGGAACATTTACATGGCCAGGGGCCATTGAAAGGGCGCCCAGGGATGCTTTTTCTTATCTCAAACGTCTCTACTACGATACAGGTCTTTCAGCTTCTCCCTGCGCTTTTCGCTCCCTTCTGGAACTGGTAGATGTTTCACAAGTTCTTTTCGGCACTGATTATCCGTTTGCGCCGGAAATAATTACAACGGAGACCATAAAAGGAATTTCCGCCTATGACGGGTTTAACGGAGAGTCCAAAAGAGCAGTTGAAGAGAAAAATGCGCTTAAGCTTTTTCCAAGATTCACAGCTTTATGAATTATTTTTAAGATATCTAAACATTATAAATAAGGATATATTAAAATGATGGAAGACAATGAAAAAAAGAAAATGCGCATCAGGAAACAGTCTCTGATCCTGATGCCCCTGATTCTGGTGGCCGTTGCCTGTTTTTTCTGTTCTCTCGGATACTTTATAATGATCGCTTCCGGTATTCCCGATCATTTGCACATGCCGCCGGAAATTCGCGGATTGGGAATTATTATGATGGCCATCGGGTTTTTCTTTTTATGCTGGATGTTTAGATATAGAAAACTATCCGATTTTCTCAATTCAACCTATTTGTCGATGCAAAAGACTCTCATGCGGACGCGATTGGATGATGCATCTAAACGAATTGAACCTCTGATCCTGCAGGGACCGCAAAAACATGTAAGGCATCCTACATATTTTTCTATTGTTGCCATTATCCTTGGTTTGTGGCTGATACTCGATCATACGTTCCTTCTCTTTATGGCATTTCTGCTTTTTCTTTGGTTTAATTTAGTGATTTATTTCGAGGAAAAGGAACTTAAAGCTCTCTACAAGGGCGAATATGAGGCCTACGCCAGTTCGGTACCGAGATTCTTTCCTTCTTTGAAGGGTAAGTGGCATTGAGCATATAATAGATCTCATCATTATATGTTTATAGTCATTAACAGGAAAGATTAAAAGAAATGATGAGAGTTCCGGCGTCGATCATGAAATACCCAAGATGATGTTGTAAATATTTCTTCCTCTTAGTCACAGATCGTCAACCTCGACAGGTTGAGGCGTTTACTTTTTGCGCAAGTAGCCTCTTTTTATTTAGATGAGAATATGTTATAATTATATGTACTTATAGACCGGACCCTAAAGTAATACATCTCTATCCGCATGCGTTTTACGTTCTATTTATAATTGATTATTGAATATGTATTGGTCATTGACTAATAGTTTAAATTATGCTAAACTGATTTATTAATATGGAAAGGCAGGCGAATAAAAAAATGTTCAAGGTAGGCGATCTGGCGGTATATCCGGCACATGGTGTGGGAGTCATTGAAGCCATTGAAAATAAAGAAGTAATGGGCAAGAAACAGTCTTTTTATGTTATGAAAATCATGGGTAATGGCATGAAAATAATGATTCCTATGATGAGTGTTAAAGCGGTCGGATTACGCGAAATAATTTTAGAAAAGGAAATACCCAAGGTATATGAAATTCTGCGTAATAAGGACGTAACTATAGATAAGCAGACATGGAATAAGCGCTATAGAGAATATCTCGAAAGAATAAAAACCGGCTCGGTATATGAAATCGCGAGTGTTTTACGTGATTTGTTTATTTTAAAAAGTGATAAAAATCTTTCTTTCGGGGAAAGAAAGATGATGGATACCGCCAAGAATTTGCTGGTAAAAGAACTATCGGTGGCTACCAACGCACAGGAATCGGAAGTTGAAAACAATCTGCAAAAAATATTCACGGTTCAATAATACTTAATGTCGTTTGTTTATAATTCCTGGCAACAGCTCTTTGAAAATTGAAAATGGGCAGATTACTTTTCCTTTTTAAGGGAAACCGAAAGTATAACCTCCGCATATATAATATATTTATTCACTATAAAAATTTTGTAAAAAATTTAATGCAATTTCAATGAAGGGAGGTGAAACGGTTGATCATCAGGATTATCTTAATTTTGGCATGTTCGATAAGCGGTTACGCTATTTCTTATTATACCGCTACGACGGATTCTTATCTGGTTCTTAAATCTTTTGTCGGCTTTATTATCGGGTTATTAATCGCATTAATAGTTATAAGAATCGAAAAGGACATTCGTAAATTATCCTTAAAGGTAATTATCGGCGGTG
>JBEKJX010000146.1:0-7522 GCA_050011015.1 Smithella sp. | reverse complement strand
AACGAACTTCCCGGCTCCGTCGTCACGGATAAACTTCTGGCAGAAATTGATCGGGAACGAAACGATCCCGATAAGGGAGAAGGAGCCAGAATACTGCGCGCCGCCCGGATGTACGCAGTGCTGAAGGGAATGGGCTACAGCGGAGTACATATCGGCGGACACAATATCAAATATGAACAGGTGGAAGAAATTATCCGGCAGGGTGAGGCGCTGACCTCCCAATGGACTGACTTGATCAGACATTTCAATTATCCTATTGCCGACGGCTTTTATTACTTTGAGTATGACCCGAACACCGGCCTCAACCGTGAGATGCAGACTAAACGACAGTCTCGGCCGCTCGATGCTAAAGGCGAATGTTGCTATGGATTTTCACGGCTCTCCCATAAACTCATGTTTGAGCCGGGAAAGAAACTGTACGGTATCATGAACGGACTCAGCCGCAGAGTGGCAGGGACAAAGTTAGAGAGCTTTTTTTATAAACTGGAACACCTGACTAAAGTAGTGTTATATGACTGTAAAGATTGTGGGGATTGTGCATTGATAGATGTGGCCTATCTCTGCCCGATGTCGCAATGCCCGAAGAACCAGCGCAACGGCGCCTGCGGCGGAAGCTTCCAGGGATGGTGTGAAATTTATCCGGGCAAAAAGAAGTGTGTCTATGTCCGGGCCTATGCAAGATTGAAGAAACACGGGGAAGAGGTGGAACTGGAGAAAGACATTGTCCCGCCCTGCAACTGGGATCTTTATCAAACCTCATCCTGGATCAATTTTCATCTGGGAAAAGACCATGCTTCAAAAAGACAAGGCAGCAGTCAGTCCTGAAACAGGTTTCATCTGCTTTTTTTCTTTTATACGAATGTTGATTGTTTATCGAAGAAAAAGTGTGTAAAAGGGTTTTGGGCAATAGAGCGCAAAGATTCTAATCACGTTTTTCTTGAAAACTATAACAAACAGTCTTAAATTTCGCTAATAGTAAAGAATATTGTTGCTCATGAATCCGATTTCCCGGGCGTAGGAGAATTGACGCTGCCAGGGAATACCGGGATGGACTTTTTCAAAAATATCCGATCCTGTCATTTTCAGAGATTCCGCATCTACTTCCGCGGGATTGTAGCCGCCGATAAATCCGTAATCAGGGCATATAATGGGATTCTTTCCCGGCAGGCAATCACATTCTACAGTGATATTAAGCAGAGAGTTGATGACAATAGTTTTCCCCTTAATTTTCTTCCAGACGGCAGCCGCTGTTTCCACAAGCTTTTCCTGAAAAACCGTCATGTCCGAATTCCAGAAAATCTGGAGAGCTGATTCCGGGCACATGGCAATACACTGAGCGCAGCCAATGCACTTTTCCAGATCATACTCGGGATAGTCGGGCTCACAAATGCTGGCTGCCTTGGTCGGGCAGATATTAACGCAAGCGCTGCATCGTGTGCATTTCTCCCGATCCAAAACGGGATGATAATCGGAGTGCATTCGTTGTTTCTGCGCACGGGATGCAAATCCCATGGAGATATTTTTTATGGCTCCGCCGAACAAAGAAACCATGTGTCCCTTGAAATGAGAAAAGATTACGAATCCCTGCGCTTTATCAAAGACAGATCCAACCTGGACTGTTTCAAAGTGTTTGTAGCCTGCGGGAATTGAAACGACATCTCGTCCATCCATGCCGTCGGCGATAATGACCGGACATCCGAGAAAATCGGCCGTGTAGCCATGATCAGCGGCTGTTTTCAGAGAATCTTCCGCGGTGTGCCGACCACCGGAATAGAGTACTGTTGTATCAAAAATAAATGGTTTTGCTCCTTTTGTGATCAGCCAACCGGCAATTTCTTTTGCATAGTCAGGAGGCAGATAGCCTTTATTACCTCGTTCTCCCCAATGGAGTTTGATCCCGACATTGTCACCGGGAGAAAATGGATGCTGGAATTTTTTTAAAAGATGTCGCAGTGATTTGATATAAGGTTTTTCCTTACCCGTTACCGGTTCAAATAAAAAGTCAGCCATTATGAAAACCTAATCCTATTTTACAGATTTTTTTCTTATCAGACATTTTTATTTTATACTTTTTTTCTTCTTATTGCATCAAAAAAATTCCTGTCAGTTTTTCATTGACATCCTAGAGCACCCATCGTAAAATTTCAACAATATTGAGGAGAGGTTCGGAGAATACTTATAACGAAAGCGAATTAAGGTGAAAGAAAATGATTCAGGATCGTCTTGAAAAGATTGAAGAGAGGCTGAAACAGAGCCAGACGGTAAAAGAAAGTGAAAAGGTTGAGCTATTGAATCTTCTCAAGGCTCTAAGGACGGAAATTACCGATCTTTCCAAAACACGCCACGAACAGGCTGAAAGCATAGCGGGATTTGCCGAATTATCAGCCCGCGAAGCCACACGCAGAGAAAAGAGTCCGGTGCTCTTAAATTTGTCAATCGAAGGTCTAAACTCATCGGTTTCGGAATTCGAAATATCTCATCCACAGCTGGTGGAAATTATCAATAGATTTTGCACAATGCTTTCTAATCTGGGAATCTAGAGTCTTTACTGAGGCCACTGATCCCCTGGAGTTGTTAATCTGCTTCTAAAATTTATTATTGCTCTGATCAAAAAAGATACAGCCGAAGTCTTTGTATCTTCCACCATCATAAATTTCTATGGAAATAGTGAAACTCAATACAAAATAAATACAACTATTCTCAGAAATATAAATCGATACCGGGATTGATATTCTATAGCCCGGCACTATCCAATAGACAAGCAACCCGTTCTCGTATACAATCGGAACAAGTATGGCACTGGAGGTTAAACAGTGAGGAAAGAATACAAGACCAGACTTCAGCTTATCGGCGAACTGGAAGCTGTCCGGGAGGAAATCAAAGATCTCCTGTCGCAGAACCAGAAGTATGAACGGCTGGAAAAGGATATGACCCACTCGGAGCGTTTTTACCAAACTCTGTTCGAGAATTCCGGTACGGCAACCATTGTCATCGAAGAAGACACGACCATTTCCATGATGAACAACGATTTTTCGAATTTCACGGGCTATCCCCGTGAGGAAATCATCGGCCATACGTGGACCACGTATGTGGCTGAAGATGACGTCAACCGCCTTCTTTCTTTCCACAAGACCCGACGCGAGAATCCGTCGGCGGCGCCCAGGAATTACGAATTCAAGCTCCGGAGCAAGGAAGGCAAGCTTCTCCATATTTTTATGACCATTGCCATGATTCCGGGGACAACACAGAGCATCGCCTCCATGGTGGATATTACGGAAAGGGTCAAGGCCGAAAAGGCCTTGCGCGATAGCGAGGAAAGATTTCGCCAGCTTGTGGAAAGCATGAACGAGGGCTTGGGCATTCAGGACCGCCGTGGCATCATTACCTATGTCAATGACAAGATCTGCAATATCCTTCAACTTCCGAGGGAGCAGATCATTGGCAGGCCGAGTCTGGACTTCATCAGCAAACGGGACCTGGAGACCTGGACACGAAACATCGCGACAAAGGATGCTCCCGAGTCCTATGAAGTAACCTGGATGGACAAGGGGGGCAATCCGGTCTATACCCTCGTTTCACCACGCGCTATCTACGACTCCCAGGGACGTTTCATGGGGGGATTCGGAGTTATTACAGATATCACGGCCATCAAGAAGTTGGAGAAGGAAATTCTCGATGTATCGGAGAGAGAACGCCAGAAGATAGGTTATGAACTTCACGACGACCTTGGCCAGCACCTGATCGGTATTGATGTAATGACCAAGGTTCTGCGGGACAGGTTGCTTCCGATTTCCGGTGAAAACGCCCGCTATGCCGGTGAGATCAATCAACTGGTCAAAGGGGCAATTGAGAAGACCCGGCGACTGGCCCGCGGGCTGTGCCCTGTCCATCTTACCTCTCTGGGGCTTGAGGCATCATTGGAACAACTTGCCACATCCACATCGGACATCTTCAGTATAAACTGCGTTTTCCACTGCCCCCGGCATATCCCCATTAATGATAATTCTCTGGCTACGCACCTTTACTATATTGCGAAGGAATCCATTCACAATGCCATCGAACATGGCAAGTCTTCCAAAATTGTGATAGAGTTTCTGAACAACAACGGCATTATTTCTCTGTCGATTCTCGATGACGGCGTCGGGATCAAGGACACGACCAAAGTTGGCGGCATCGGCCTCAGGATCATGCACTACCGTGCCCGCATGATCGGGGCTTCCCTGAGGATCGAATCGGAACAAAGCGGGGGCACACTGGTAACCTGTACCTTCAATCTGATCCAGGACTGACACTTATGACCACAGCCAAAACAGCCAAAACAGATAAACACAGGATACTCATCGTCGATGACCACCCCATCTTCAGGCACGGACTGGCTCAGCTCATCAATCAGGAAGATGACCTTTGCGTCTGCGGAGAGGCAGAGGACTATCAGGGCGCTATGAAGGCAGTGGCAGAACTTAAACCGGCCATGATCATTGTGGATATTACCCTGAAGGATATGAGCGGCATTGATCTCATCAAGGAGATCCGCAAATTCAACAAGGGAATCACTATGCTAGTCATCTCCATGCATGACGAGTCCCTCTATGCCGAACGAGCCTTCCGGGCTGGCGCCAAAGGATACATCATGAAGCAGGAGGCCTCCGAATCCGTCGTAAAGGCAATCCGCCAGGTCCGGTCCGGCGGCATCTATGCAAGCAAGGAAATGACAGATCAGATACTCTCCCGATTTGTTGAAGGTCCTAAAGATATGGCAGAATCTCCCCTCCATACTTTGACGGACCGGGAAATTGAGGTTTTCCAACTCATTGGCGAGGGACTCAGCATCAGCGAGATCGGTGTCCGGCTTCACCTCAGCGTCAAGACCATTGGCACCTATCGGGAGCGCATTAAAGAAAAGCTGAACCTCAAGAACAGCACGGAACTTCTGCGTTACGCGCTCAACTGGGTTGAGAATAAACGAGAATCGAAAACCTCTTCTTGATACCCGGTCTCATTTAAAGCCTAATTTTGTTGGCTGCGTCGTCAGCTTCTTCGATGTATCACTAATACGACTGCGGAGTTTTATCCTTGCCGGAGCTGATGCTTTAAATGGGACTGGGTATGTTCGTCAAAGGCGTCTTTTGTAGGTCATCGACTTACCTTTTTTTAGTCCCATTAAGGACAAATAAAACAGCTTCCTGCGGATTGTTCTTCTCACCGCTTTAGCGGATCATATGAGCCAGAGAAAACTTAAACTCAAGGAGGGCTTCATATGAAAGGGAAATCTTTAAACGGAAACAAATACGGATTTCAGTTAACCATTAAAGAATTACTCAACGGACCAAGGATAAGCGCGGGAAACCAGGAGATCGTTTACCGGGACAAGATGCGCTATACTTATAACGATTTGTTTGAGCGGATCAACAGACTGGGAAGCGCTCTGGCTGGAATCGGCGTCAAGAGGGGGGATACTGTCGCCGTATTCGACTACGACTCTCATCGCTACCTAGAGAGTTTCTTTGCCATTCCCATGCTGGGGGCAGTGCTGTTCACCGTGAACTGGCGCCTGTCTCCTGATCAAATCGAGTATACAATGAATCACGCCGAAGCAGACGTGATCCTCATCAATACCGATTTCCTGCCCCTGCTGGGTTCCATCCGGGACAAGCTTACCTCTGTAAAGAAGGTTATTATCCTTTCGGACAGCAATGAACTGCCCAAGACGGATATAGCCTATGACCGGGAATACGAGGCATTTCTGGCTTGCGCATCGCCGGATTTCGAATTTCCGGATCTCGATGAAGATACGAAGGCCACCACATTTTATACTACAGGCACGACGGGCCTCCCCAAAGGTGTATACTTCACCCATCGCCAGATTGTACTTCATGCCATGAGCGTATGCATTGCCGTAAGCGGTCACGACAGCCCGTTGCGATTCTCCACATCGGATGTTTATATGCCCATTACTCCCATGTTTCATGTTCATGCCTGGGGATTCCCCTTTATCGCGACCATGATGGGTGTCAAGCAGGTCTATCCGGGCAAATACGAGCCGGCAGTGCTTATCAAGCTCATCGTCCAGGAAAAGGTCACCTATTCTCATTGTGTGCCCACGATTCTCCAGATGCTTGTGACGAGCCCTGTAGCAAAGCAAATCGACCTTTCAGGGTGGAAAGTGATCATCGGCGGCGCCCGTCTTGCCAAGGGGCTGGCCGTGGCGGCCATTGAACTGGGGATACAGGTAATGACAGGTTATGGCATGTCCGAGACTTGCCCTGTCATCAGTGTATCCAATCTGAAGCCACATATGAAAAATTATGACAACGAACAGAAAAGCGATATTGCCATCAAGACGGGAATGCCCCTGACGCTTGTTGATGTCAGGATCGCCGATCCCAGCGGTAATTTCCTTCCGAATGACGGCAAAACCACCGGCGAGATTGTTGTACGCGCACCCTGGTTTACCAAAGGGTACTACAAAGACCCGGAAAAGACGGAAGAACTCTGGCACGGCGGTTGGCTGCACACGGGCGATGTGGGTTATATGGATGCCGACGGGTATATCCAGATTACAGACAGGCTCAAAGATGTAATCAAAACCGGCGGCGAGTGGGTTTCTTCTCTCGATCTGGAAAATGCCATTAGTCTTCATAATGCAGTTCAGGAAGCGGCTGCTATCGGCATTCCCGATGCAAAGTGGGGAGAACGGCCTATGCTGCTTGTTGTGCTGACACCTCAGTTCCGTGACGACGGCATTACACCGCAAGTTCTGAAGGACCATATGAAGCATTGCGCCGAACTGGGGAAAATTCCCAAATATGCGATACCTGATCAGTACATCATTACGCATGAGATTCCCAAAACCAGCGTTGGCAAAATCGACAAGAAACAGCTCCGCGCGATCTACGTAGCCGCATTATAATTTGAGTTTCTTCTGCCTCTCCTGGGGTTTCTCTGATGGGGGGCTGGCCTCTCCACACACTCACAAGCCAGCCCCCCATATCAGGCAGGAGAGCACCAGGCGCTTATCTCCTGATAGTCAGGAGCATTCCAATTTTAGCCAGTAATTCTTTTCTTGACATTCCCTTTCCTGAAGAGTATTAAAAAAAACAGTTATTCTACCTGTTAACTCATCAATCAACCCCTTAACCTTCTGGAGTCTGCCATGAAGGAATCCATCATGAAAATCCCTTATCGGAAATGGCCGATATGTCGGCTTTTATAGAGCTTGTCATATCTCTGTGGAAGCCTGTTGTTTTCTCTAAAAAATTTCCCCTGATTTAATTTTTTATCAAATTGTTTCACTTGAATAAATGAGGCAAATGGACTGCTTTTTTAATAATTTAATTGAAAAAGCGAAGAACAAGCGGTGGAAGTAAGATTTAAACAACTCTCTTCAGAATAAAAAAATCATGGAGGTGTATGGAAATGAAGATGCCTAAACCGATGGATGAGAGCTACAAACTGTTTATAGATGGTAAATGGGTTAATGGTAAAGAAGGAAAGACATTCAAGTCATACTGTCCGTCCAATG
>JBEKJX010000145.1:0-7582 GCA_050011015.1 Smithella sp. | reverse complement strand
TGATGAAATCGCGGCGGATAATTTCCCTCTGATAGCCAAAAGCAATCCATAAAATACATGCCATAAACAAGGCAATAATTTTTTCCCGTGTATTCTCTTTGAGCCAATTCAATGCCGGATGTGATTTTTTGCCCGGAGTGTTGCGAATATAAAATTGCTCAAGTGTCTCATGCAAAAAAGCGGCATTGGGAACCACCGTGAGATTTTCCAGATAGGCCAGAGATATGGTTCCTTTTTCTTCGGAAACAACAACACATATCGCGTCAGATCGCTCTGAAAGACCAAGCGCCGCCGTATGGCGCAATCCGATATGGGCATATTTTGACGTGTTTACAGAAAGCGGCAGGTGACAGCCAAACTTCGTTACCCTGTTGCCGTTTATTATCACGGCTCCATCATGGCCTATGGAATGAGGATCGAAAATACTTTCTAAAATAGATTCGCTGACAATCCCATCCAAGCTTGTTCCGCCATTAATATGTCTTTCCAGAGGATCATTGCCCTGCAGAACAATCAAAGCGCCAATTCGTTTCTTGGCTAAATTTGCCGCCGTTTGCGCGATTATTTCCGCTGTCCCTTTCAATCCGGACAGAGACGGAAATTTCTTCCCGATGTTCCCCAGCAGGGCCAGTCTTTCAAAAAATCCGCGCAAATCTTCCTGAAAGATGACAACCAAAACAAAAAGCAAAATGGCAAAAAAACTTTGCAGAACAATAGTGGTAAGATAAAGTTGAAATAAACGGGCGGCTATATAAATGCCGCCCAGAAGTGTTATGCCAATCAACACAAAGCGGGAAGCCCTTGTTTTAAACCAGGTCAGAAGGGCAAAAATCATGAGAGCGATTATCGTCACATCCAGAATATCCTGAATCCTGATGCTCTTAATAATAACTAACGATGAGTTAAGTAATGCCATAAACTTTGTCCTGATACGCCGGAATCTATGTAGTTTTAAAAACTTATATAGAAAGAACTCGGCAGGTGTCAAGCAGGATTAATCTTATATTGACATTTACCGCCATTATCCCATATCTTTCTCTCCATGAAAAAAGTATCCCATAATCATCTTGATACCGTAGGTGATATATCCGTTAAAGAAAAACACTGCAGGGAAAATGTCTGGTGCGCAAAATATGGCTACTTCATTGACCTGGATGCCTGCCGTGCCCGCTCCCGGCTACAAAAAAATTGCCGCCGTTGTTATGCTTCCTTAATACAAGTGCCCCTGCCTTTTTGATTTATCAAAATGATATTCCCACCTGTAATAAAGGATTTTTTTGCAGCAACAAAAAAATGTTGACAGGCATTTTCATTATTGTTATAAGAGCAACCAATTAATCATTGGAAAGTATTATATGAAAACAACGATTAAAATATTAACGCTTAATAACTGGTGGTGGTGGAACCTCACAAGGAGGCTTATCCGCCGCTGATCTTTTTATAATTAAAGTCAAGGCCGTGGAGAACCTCTTGGAACTCCACGGCCTTTTTTATTTTAGCAATCTATTAAGGCCGTGAAAATTTCACGGCCTTTTTTATTTCAGGGAGAAAATTATGTATCAACCAAGTTTCGTAGAATTTGAAAAGTTAGCAAAAAAGGGAAATCTAATTCCGGTATACCGGGAAATATTAGCCGACGTGGAAACGCCTGTTTCCGTTTTAATGAAACTCCAGAATAAGGATCACGTCTATCTTCTGGAAAGCGTCGAGGGAGGCGAGAAGTGGGGCCGTTATTCTTTTTTAGGCACGGACGCCGGAGTTATTTTTAAAGTCAGCGGCGATAAAGTCATTATCGAAGAAAAGGGAAGAATAGCCACCCGCGAGCATAAGGGCAATCCCCTGAATTTTCTGCGCGACATACTTAATCGCTACAAGCCGGTCGCTATTTCCGGCCTGCCCCGGTTTTATGGCGGAGCCGTCGGTTTTTTAGGTTATGAAATGGTGCGCTATTTTGAAAAATTGCCGCCGAGCCCGCCGGATGATTTGAGTCTGGATGAGACTGTTTTTGTCATCAGCGACTCCCTGATGATTTTTGATAATGTGCGCCATACGATCAAAGTGGTCGCTTGCGCTTATACGGAAGATACTGATTCACTGGAAGCTAGCTATAAAGCCTCGTGCGAAAAGATTGACGCGATGATTGAAACGATTGCGGCAGCGACTTCTCATAAAACCGCAGAGGCTACGGGAAGCGAAGTGAATTTTGAATCCAATATGACGCCCGAACTATACAGAAACGCCATCGAAAAGACCCAGAAATATATAATGGCCGGAGACATCATTCAGGTTGTGCTGTCGCAGCGCTTTGAAACAGCTTGCCGCTGCAATCCCATTGATCTTTACAGGGCGCTGCGCTTCGTTAATCCCTCGCCTTATCTTTTCTTCCTGAAACTGGACGATTTGACGCTTATTGGCTCTTCACCGGAAGTCATGGTGCGCAAGGAGGAAAACACCATGGAATTGCGCCCGATTGCCGGAACAAGACCAAGGGGCAAAACCGAACAGGAAGACCGCGCTCTTTCCGATGAATTGCTCTCCGATGAAAAAGAACGGGCGGAGCATGTAATGCTTGTTGATCTGGGACGCAATGATCTGGGACGCGTGGCGGAAACCGGCAGCGTTCAGGTGAATCAATATATGGCAGTGGAAAAATATTCTCATGTCATGCATCTGGTGTCCAATGTGCGCGCTCAATTGGCCAAAGGAAAAGACGCTTTTGATGTTCTGGCGGCGACTTTCCCGGCAGGCACCTTAACCGGCGCTCCTAAAGTACGGGCGATGGAAATTATCAATGAACTGGAAAAAGTAAAAAGAGGCCCTTATGGCGGCGCGGTTGGTTATTTCAGTTTCAGCGGAAATATGGATCTGTGCATTACCATCCGGACGATGGTTATAAAAAACGGCAAAATTTATGTTCAGGCCGGAGCGGGTATTGTGTATGACTCCGTTCCCGAATCGGAACATCAGGAATCTTTAAACAAATCCCGCGGCATGCTCCAGGCGGTGCGTCTGGCGGCGGGCGGCTTTGAAATTAAGAACGGCAGTTAGGAGAAAGAAATGATTTTAATGATTGATAATTACGATTCCTTTACATTCAATATTGTCCAGTATCTGGGGCAGATGGGCGAAAGTGTGGAAGTACATCGTAACGACAAAATAATGATGGAAGAAATAAAACGTCTAAAACCCCGTGCTATTTTTCTTTCTCCGGGCCCCTGCTCGCCTGTTGAGGCAGGAATAACGGTTGATGTCGTCCGCGAATTTTATAAAGATGTTCCTATCATGGGAATATGTCTGGGACATCAGTCCATCGGCTACGCATTTGGAGGAGAAGTCGTGCGTGCCTCGCGCATTATGCATGGGAAAATATCGCCGATTATCAATGACGGCAAAACCATATTTGCCGGACTGCCCAATCCTTTTCCCGCGGGACGTTACCATTCGCTTCTTGTCGCCAGAGATACTCTGCCCGCCTGTTTCGAAATCAGCGCGGAAACGGCGGAGGGCGAAATAATGGGATTGCGGCACAAAGATTATCCGGTGGAAGGAATTCAGTTCCATCCGGAATCGGTGCTGACGCCTCAGGGGAAACGCATCATTAAAAACTTCTTGAAATATACCAAGTGAAAGGAACATTCATCATGATAAAAGAAGCGATCGAAAAAGCCGTCCAAAATACTGACCTGCCGGAAGCGGAAATGATGGCGGCAATGGACGAGGTCATGGAAGGAATCGCCACACCTGCGCAAATAGCCGCATTAATTACGGCTCTGCGTATGAAAGGCGAAACAGTAGGGGAGGTTACCGGAGCGGCGCGCATCATGCGCCAGAGAGCCGCACGTATCAATGCCTGCTCTTCAACCATAGTAGATACTTGCGGAACCGGCGGCGATAAACTGAATACTTTTAATATATCAACGACCGCCGCCTTTGTTGCGGCAGCCGCCGGACTCACTGTTGCCAAACACGGCAACCGCGCTGTTTCCAGCGGATGCGGCAGCGCCGATGTTCTGGAAGCCCTCGGCGTTAATATCAGCGCTGATCAGGATATTGTGGAGGAATGCGTTCAGCAAATCGGCATCGGATTTCTTTTCGCGCCAAAACTGCACAGCGCGATGAAATACGCGATTGGGCCGCGGCGTGAAATCGGCATCCGCACCATATTTAACCTGCTGGGGCCGCTTACCAATCCGGCGGGAGCAACAGCGCAGCTTCTGGGCGTTTATGATAAGAAACTGACAGAGATGTTTGCCGATGTATTAAAAAACATGGGCACAAAAAGAGCCTTTGTTGTCCATGGGCTGGATGGCCTTGACGAAGTCACGATAACCGGCGAAACACGCGTTACCGAACTCAAAGATGGAATCATTCGAACATACAATATCAATCCGATGGATTATTTCGGCAGAATAGATCCATTGGATTCTATTCGCGGAGGCGATCCTTCCGTGAATGCTCAAATTACCAGAAATGTTCTTTCCGGAAAAAACGGTCCCTGCCGCAACGTTGTTTTGATTAACGCGGCTTTGGCGATTGTTGCCGGGGAAAAAGCGCAGGATTTAAAATACGGATTGGCGATCGCGGCCGACTGCATTGACAGCGGCGCAGCCATAAAGAAATTACAATCACTGATTGAACTGAGCAACACTTAACAAATATATGATTCTTGATACGATCATTGAGACTAAAAAAGAAGAAGTGGCACGCTTGAAACAAAAGACAACTCTATCCAAACTCCAGGAAACAATTGCCGGGTTGGAGCCGTGCCGTAATTTTCGGCGGGCGCTGAAAGACAGTGTCTGCAACATTATCGCGGAAGTAAAGTGCGCATCTCCTTCACGCGGCAGATTCATTGAGGATTTCGATCCCGTCAGAATTGCCGGTATCTACGATAAAAATGGAGCTTCCGCGATTTCTGTGCTCACGGATGAAAAATATTTCGCGGGGCATAATAATTATCTGATGCAAATCAAACAAAATGTGAATTTGCCGCTGTTGCGCAAAGATTTTATTATTGACTTAATGCAGCTTTATGAAACACGGGCAATTGGTGCTGACGCCGTTTTGCTCATCGTGCGCGTTTTAGGGAAAAGACTTGCGGAATTTATTTTATTGTCCAGAGAGCTTGGTTTGAGTTCTCTGGTAGAAATTCACACAGACAAGGAAATGGAAATAGCACTGGAGGCCGGCGCGGAAATTATCGGAATCAATAATAGGAATCTGGATACTTTTGTCACCGATATTGAAGCCAGCCGCAGGCTAAAAGTGCTAATACCCGAAGATAAAATTGTTGTTGCTGAAAGTGGCATCAAAGAAAGAAGCGATATTGAATCATTGATGCGGGCGGGCATCAACGCATTTTTAATTGGTGAACATCTTATAACAGCGCCGGATATCGGCTATAAACTGCGCGTCTTCAGAGGGGAGAATTAAAGTGACACAGATTAAAATCTGCGGAATAACCAATAAAGAAGATGCTCTGTTTGCCGCCAGGTGCGACGCGGCGGCGCTGGGCTTTATCTTCTATCCGGCATCTCCCCGTTATATAAAGCCTGAGGATGCCCGGAAAATAATCAGGGATTTGCCGGGTGAAGTGATCAAAGTGGGCGTGTTTGTGAATGAAAAAACAGATGAAATAAAAAGAACGATGGAGTTTTGCGCGCTCGATATGATTCAACTCCACGGCGATGAATCACCCCTGTTTTGCCGTCAGTTTCCGGCATCCATAATTATTAAAGCTGTCGAATTAAAAAACGATGATGATTTGAATAAAGCTCTTAACTACGATGTCGCGGCCATAATGGTAGACAGCCGCAATGCGGGACTTTACGGAGGCACCGGCAAAAAAGCAAACTGGGATCTGGCCTTTGCTATCAAGAATAAAAAAGCTCTTATTCTTTCCGGTGGACTAAGCGAGAAAAACATTGCCGGAGCCATTGAAATTGTGGCTCCGGCGGCGCTGGATTTAAACAGCGGCGTGGAAATATCTCCCGGCAAAAAAGATCATGCAAAACTTACCCGGATATTTGATATTGTTCGAGCGGCAGATGCCGCGCCGGAAAATTCATTATTAATTTTTTCAAAGAGGATTTTATGAACAAAACACTGCCTGACAAAAACGGACACTTCGGCATTTTCGGCGGGCGATATGCTGCCGAAACTCTGATGCCCGCTTTAATCGAACTGGAAAAAGCGTATCAATTTGCGCGAAAAGATAAAAACTTCCAAAGAGAGTTGCAATGGTATCAACGGGAATACGCCGGACGCGCCACGCCGCTCTATTACGCACGGCGTATGTCGGAATCCTTACGCGGGGCTAAAATATATCTCAAACGCGAAGATTTGAATCATACCGGCTCTCACAAAATAAATAACACTTTGGGGCAGGCGCTGCTTGCGCGCAGGATGGGCAGGAAAAAAGTAATCGCGGAAACAGGGGCCGGCCAGCACGGTGTCGCCACGGCCACAGTCGCGGCGCTTTTCGGTATGGAATGCAAAATATTTATGGGTGAAGAGGATATACGCCGACAGGCGCCTAATGTGTTCCGCATGAAAATACTGGGCGCGGAAGTTGTTCCCGTGACAAGCGGTACCGCGACTCTCAAGGACGCAATGAACGAGGCCATGCGATACTGGGTGGGGAGTGTTCGTGATACCTTTTACATTATCGGCACGACCGCCGGGCCGCATCCCTATCCGCAGATGGTGCGCGATTTTCAATCGGTTATCGGGCGCGAAACAAAAAAACAGATTATGGAAATGGAAGGCAAAAATCCCGATGTTATGATTGCCTGCGTGGGCGGAGGCAGTAATGCCATGGGAACTTTCTATCCTTTCCGCAATGAAAAAAATATAGCAATGTACGGCGTGGAAGCGGCAGGTCACGGTTTAAATACTTCCGAACATTCGGCCAGCATTAACGGCGGCAAAGTCGGGGTTCTGCATGGAAATAAAACTTATCTTTTACAGGACGGCTGCGGGCAGGTGCGCGATGCTTATTCGATAGCCGCGGGTCTGGATTATCCGGGAGTGGGCCCGGAGCACGCCTACTTTCACACAACGAAAAAAGTAAAGTATGTAACGATAACCGATAAAGAAGCGGTTGAAGCTTTTTCCTTTTTATCCCGGAAAGAGGGCATCATTCCCGCGCTGGAGAGCGCGCACGCGATAGCATATGCAATGAAGATAGCGCCCAAAATGGCTAAAAATAAAATTGTTGTGATTTGCCTGTCGGGACGCGGCGATAAAGACGCGCAGACGATTATAGAAAAGGGAGTTATATGCTAATGGGACGAATTGAAAAAAAGTTTGAATCTTTACGCGTTAAAAATGAAAAGGCGCTGATTGTTTATTTAACAGCCGGCGATCCTTCACTGGAGATTACAAAAAAACTAATCCTGGGTTTGGAAAAAGCCGGTGTGGATATTCTGGAAATTGGCGTTCCTTTTTCCGATCCCACCGCCGATGGTCCGGTGATTCAGGCCGCTTCACAGCGCGCTTTAAAAGCCGGAACAACTCTGCCTGGCATACTGAACATGGTGGCGACAGTGCGCAGGGTTTCTGAAATTCCCGTTGTTCTTTT
>JBEKJX010000144.1:0-7630 GCA_050011015.1 Smithella sp. | reverse complement strand
CATCAGCATCCAGAAAAGTAATAAATTCTCCCGATGCGTCCCGGATGCCTTTATTCCGGGCGGCGGACGGACCGCTGTTTTGCTGGGTGAAATAACGGACGTCAGCGGGAAGCTGCCTGATTATTTCCTCAGTTCCATCCGTAGAACCATCATTAATGATGATGATTTCCAGCGCAGGATATTTCTGTGACAGCACGTTTTCAACGGCTTCCCTGATAAAATGCTCGCCATTGAAGACAGGAATAATTACGCTGACCAAAGGCCTTTCTTCTATCCTGCAGGAACTCCAGGGCTCAATATCTTTTACGGGAGGAGCAGTATTCATACCTGATAATAAACCGGATATGGCTGCCGGGATTCTGTAGAAATCTTTTCCGACCTCAAGAATGAAATGAGGCAACGATGATGCCAACCGGCTTATATAGTCGTGAGTATGATGGCCGACATACGGCAATTGCGACATGGTCGTAAATGACATTGCCCGTTGAATATCCCAACGTGATACGGATTTTGTGAGGGAATCCGGCCTGTCAACAATCTGAGGTGTCAAAATGGCCCGAAGCGGCATTTCCAGAACTATTTTCCGGCTAAGTTCCGGATGAAGAAAGATAACCGCTTTTTCCTGATCAAGTTTTTTAGTATTATTGATTAATCTGGACAGATCCGGAAAATTTGCCACATGATCGGCATTGAGTTTCGCCGTGCTGTATAGGCTGATTACCGATGGCACAGGCTCCAGCTTGGTTATCACATAATCGTCAGCAGTATAAAAAAGACCGGCCTGCAGGCAGGATAAGGCCGCTGTTGACTTGCCGACTCCTCCTTTGCCCGTAATAAGCGCCGCTCCATGTTCGGTGCCCACCGCGGCCGCGTGAAGAAGCTGGCATCCATTGTATTCCATCCACCAGTGAAAAAGAGTCCGCAAAGGAGAGGCATACACCCAGTATGGTAATTGCTTTGCTGTTTGTACCCAGTAAATTCCTATTCGCTGTTTAAGATCCACGAGATTAACGGAGTTTTCTATCCAGTGGAAAGCCACCTTAATACGACTGCTGTTAAATCCCCAGATATCTCCCCTGTCTGTGAAACAATCTGTTGAACAGGGAGGGGGGATCATGTCTATGCGGGAGGATTCACTATCCCAGATACAAATGGTGAAATCTGCGGCGGCGACGTCTCTTAAGCGGAGATGTTCAAGCGCCCGGGTCAGATAAGACACAAGACGGTCTCCGGCGAATTTTAAACATACAGTGGTATTGCCTATGCGATAATGAAAATTATTTTCTACCGCGGCGGATTTCGCCTGAAGAAACCTTTCATAACATCTATTGAAAAAAAATATTCGTTCAGCTTCACTTTTTTGATGTTTGTTCATAAATCAGTAGCCTTTCATTTGTTTGACAAAGAAAATCAGCGGTGACGCACTTGAAAAGGTCTGGAAAGAAACATGTCCGCGGTGATTCGTATGCCTTTGAATAAAAGATCACCGTAATTACTGGCATTCAATCTCCATTGCAGAGATCTGGAGAACGTAAGGGCGGAGACGATTCCTCTCCCGGCGTTGAGCCTTCGAAACCGGCAAAGATGACAGCAGAACGCGGCATAGGGACTGTTGCTTTCATTTTCCCTGCTGTTGGCCATAAAACGATATTCAACCTTTTCCAGATGGGATACCGGAAGATTTATTACCGTCTTCATCACGTCGGGCGGAATTGAGGGGTGGAACCTGTCGTGCAAATATTGCAGTCCTGTTTTCAATCGCAGTCCTAAATGATGCTTCCGGGCCAAACCGGCTAATCGTTGCCAGTCGATTGAGAAATCCGCCGAGTTTATCATTGTTATCGCGTCGGCAATCCAGCGGATCGGTGGAACCGGATTCCAGACCACGCCGTGAATGATCACATGAAATAACATATCCGTGGGATTAGGCGCCAGAGAGTTAACATTTGCCAGCTTTACCGGCAGGGCGCCATCCCAGAAATCTTTTTCGTATTCATCACGGCAACCGTTAAAGGGACGCCAGTGAAGATCGAATTCCTTGCCGGAGCTGTTGCTTAATTGAATGGCATGGCCGTAACTTATGTCCATGTCAGTTAAGGGCACAGGGGATGTCCATCCTGCCTTTTGCAGTAAGTCAGTCGCGAGGCGTGTCTGTTTCAGGGGGATGAGGACATCTATGTCGGCCATGGGCCGGGAGCCGTTGTTTTTGTAATAAAGCAACGATAAAGAAGCCCCTTTGAGCAGCATTGTCTTAATGCCCGCGCGTTGCAGAAGACCGATAACTCCGGCCATCTCATGAAACAGGGTTTGATTCTTACTCCAGGCCTGGCGATAAATTCCTTTCAGTTTTCCCATGACGGGATCATCTACGCCCTGTTTATGCAGGTTGACATAAAGCAGGGGGAGTAAACGGAAAGAACCCGGTTCGAGGTACTCTTCCCAGTCATAAGAATCCTTCCATTTTCTGAAAGCATTAACAGACTCTTTACCTGAAAGCAGGGCTGCTTTCAGGAGCAGTTCCTGATTAGCTGTCGCTAAATTAAAATTTTCGGGATTGATCATATTCATACAGTATGAGGGATTTGCCGCTGCCCTGTCATTCTGAAGCTTTGATTGACGGCCATCCAGTGGCATCCACTTCATGGATAGGATCCAGTAGCAGCAGATCCTGCATATCTGTATATTTACTCAAGACAGGAGCATTAAAGACGGTCTTAACTTCCCTTATCGTAATCTGATCTTTCCAGTTCTGCGGCAAAGACGAAGCGGCCGATTTGTCATCCGCGGCGATGACCAGCCCTTCCAGCTTAAGTTGCGAGATAAATGAATTCACCGCATTTTCTTCATCTGCCCGGGAACACTCATAATTTTCACGGATCAGCGGCAGGATCTCGCATACGGGGGCGCCTTTTTCGATATAGCCCCAGATATCGGCCCCGGCATCCACGACACTGTAATAATTACCGGAGTCCAGATTCAAAATAACCGTTTCACCATCGATGTTTTCATGCACAATATTCGGCTCGTTAATTTTTAACCGATCACCGTTGTCCTTCATTTTGCACCTCTAAATCATAAATTATATTAAATACTCCGGTCCCGCGTATTGCGCGGCGAAGTTTTATTTTATGTCAAAAAATATGATCTGCAGGGACACCCCGCGATCAATGTCAGTTTCCAACCCAAAAAATATAGTGAAGTTCAGTTTGTATGTCAATTATTTTTATCCACAGGACAGGATATTGTGCCGGTATATGATGCCGGAGAAATGTTTATTATTTATTTACCCGGTACTTGCGTGAATCGTTGTTTACGTATGGCGATAGCGTAAAAGATGATATTTATAACGATGACCATCCCGCCGAAGATATGTTGTATTGTCGTTGTCAGATTCTCCGGATAGATTATCAAAAGAAGATACCGGGCGATGAAATCGCCGCTGTATGAAGCGCCTCCCGCGAGATTGCGGAAATGATTTTCGAGCGGCGTCAGGGGACAGGTCCAGGCGAAAAATTCCACGGCTGCTCCCCATATTGCCGCCGGCAGGTGCGCAAAAGCAAGCCGCGGCCAGCGGATAACCGGCAAACCGCCGAAGATGACAAAAGCGATAAATATAAAATGCGCCAAAACAATCGCGTCGGCAAATACGTTGTACACATCCGCCTCAAAATACTAAAGAGGAATGTTATTGTGTTTCTTCGGCAGCCTTGTTTCTTTCTTGTCTTTCAGCGCCTCTAAAAGAGCAATGATTTTTTTTCTGGTGTCGTGCGGAGCGATGATTTCATCGATGATGCCCATGGATGCCGCAAAATACGGATTATTAAACTTGTCTTCATAGGCGGCGACAAGCCGGGCTCTCCCGGCTGCGGGATCGGAAGCGGCTGCGATTTCATTGCGATAGATTATGTTGCAGGCTCCTTCCGCGCCCATGACGGCTATCTCGGCAGTCGGCCAGGCCATTACATAATCAGCGCCTAATTGCTTGCTGCACATGCCGATATATGCTCCGCCGTAAGCTTTGCGGGTGATAACGGTTATTTTCGGCACCGTCGCTTCCGAATAGGCGTGGAGAAGTTTCGCGCCGTGACGAATTATGCCCGCCCATTCCTGATTCGTGCCCGGCATATAACCGGGGACATCCGTGAAAGTCAAAAGCGGGATATTAAAAGCATCGCAAAAGCGAATAAAGCGGGATGCTTTATCGGAAGCGTTTACATCCAGAACACCGGCGGCAAAACGGGGATTATTGGCAATAACGCCCACAGGTTTCCCCATTACGCGGATAAAAGCAACAATGATATTTTGCGCCCAGAGTTCGGACAGTTCAAACATTTCATTATTATCGGCTGCAGATTTAATAACTTTTTTCATATCATAAGCCCGGTTGCCTTTATCGGGTACAATCGCGTCCAGTTCCGTGCAAATTCTTTCCGCGCTGTCTGTGCAATCCAGGAAGGGCAGGGGAGCGTGGCAGCTATCCGGCAGATAGGCCAGCAGTTTTCTGATTTTTTCTATACAGTCGGCGTCGTTTTCCGTAACAACATGGCAAACGCCGCTTTTAGAAGCATGCGTTACAGCTCCGCCGAGATCATCATGCGAAACTTCTTCCCCGATGACAGCCTTGATGACATCAGGCCCGGTTATATACATATAGCTGCTGTTTTTAACCATAAAAACCCAGTCGGCGAGAGCGGGTGAATAAACGGCACCGCCGGCTGTAGGCCCCATAATGGCGGTTATCTGCGGGATATAACCGGAAGCGGTTGTGTTGCGGTAGAAAATACCGCCATAGCCTTCCAGCGAAGGAACGCCTTCCTGAATACGCGCTCCGCCCGAATCGTTGAAGGCTGCAAAAGGCCTTTGCGCGGCAATGGCCATGTCCATCACCTTCCATATTTTCTTCGAGTGCATTTCTCCAAGGCTGCCGCCGGAACTCGTAAAATCCTGAGCCGCGGCAAAGACAACGCGTCCGTTGACATGGCCGAAGCCGGTGATAACGCCGTCCGCCGGTATTTCTTTTTTATCCAGACCGAAGAGGGCGGATCGATGCTCTACAAAAAGCTGAATTTCCTGAAAAGTGTCTTTATCAAAAAACAAGTCCAATCGCTCCCTGGCGGTAAGCTTATTGGATTCGTGCTGTTTCTTGATTTGCTTTTCTCCGCCCATTAACTTCAGCGCCTGGCTTTTTTTCTCAAAGGCGTTGAGCTTTCCCTGCGTTGTCGCTTTTTGTAAATCGTCACTCATAAATATTCTCCATTTGAGATTCTGGAATAATTGCTTTATTCCGTTTCCGGAATATTTTCGATTCGGGGAAATACTAGCGTGTTTGTGAAAAACTGGCAAGAAGAAATCATGAAACTTATCAGGGAAATTACCCGATGATAAAACATAATATAAAATCTTCTTTATTTTAAAATTGATTGCCATCTACTCATGATGGCAACCGGCAAAAATTAAAAAATATCGGTGAAAACTTTTGATGGCCCAAGTATCAGTTAGTTATGGAGTAGTTATGGAGTTAGAAATTCATCTAAAAAGATATTCAGTTTACAAATTATTTTAAGTTTATTTTCTTTCAGTATTTTTGATAATTTAATGATCACTGCTTCACGTTGATCGGTGGATTCTACGTTATCTTCCATAAATATGAACAATTCTATCAAACTCACATCGAATATTTTACAAAGCTTTAAGAGAGTACTTAGTGATGTATTTACAAGTCCGCGTTCAATCCTTCCATAATAACGATAAGAAAACCCCCATTTTTCCAAATCTTCCTGCCTTAAATTTTTTGACAGTCTTAATTCTTTTAAACGTAAGCCGAGTTGCTTTTGAATTTTATCAGCGTCCATATTTACTCCCCCCATTTCGATAATGAAGTTAAAGATAAAAGGAGCTTGTTATAAGGTAAAAGGAGCTTATTATGAAGTTGAATTCTTTCTAACGACGAATTATTTTTACCATTATAGTTCATTTAGTTAGTCATATACAGACATATATAAGTAACATTTTACTTGCATATGTTATTTATATGTGTTAAATTAACGCATATTTATCATCCAATTATATTTTTAAAACATATATTTAGCAGTTATAATCAATTGTTAGCTAACAATAATTGTTATTTGATAACTTAAATAATTCAATAAGGAGTGCATACATATTTTTTGAACTCGTAAGCGAACGGCTATTGAACTCGTAAGCGGGGATTCCCCATAATGTGCTTGGGGGTAAGCGAACGAATACAGAATTGGGATTTTTTCAGCAATCGAAGATGCTCCGGAGCTTGTTTCCGAAATCTTCATTCATATAGTTCTTTAAGAATCAAAGGTTCTCAGCGAATTGCCGCAGAGAGCTTAAAAAGTGTTTTAAAAGTGACATTGTAGCGCCTCGCCATTAGAAATTCAGAGAGACCCGAAATCATTTTAAAACCAGAATAATTCATAATGAACTGTTAAATGAACTGTTAAGGGAATACCGGTCTGTTTACGTTGCGACGGTTTTAATTTCCTGACTTGTGCGGCGTTTGTTGCCAGAAACATTGGAAACACACATGACGGCATGCTGTCACAAAAGGTGATGAAAACCGATGATCATGCAAATCGAACATAACAAATAGACTATACGGGAGGCAAAGCATGAACAAAGTAACAAACAGGCCATACAGGAGGAAAAAGCATGAAAGACGCAAGTGCAGTTAATAAAAATCAATCCATGGGTGATTCCCGTGCCGGTAAATACCTGACATTTTTTCTGGCCAGCGAGGAATACGGAGTGGAGATTCTCAAGGTTCAGGAAATCATCGGCCGGATGCCGATCACACCTGTTCCGCTGACATCCAGGTATATCCGCGGTGTCATCAACCTGCGGGGCAAGATTCATCCCATCATGGACCTCAATATTAAATTCGGCATGGATCCGACCATCATTACCGACGAAACCGGCATCATCGTCATCAAAACAGCCAGCCTGATGATGGGTATCATGGTGGACAAGGTTTCTGAGGTGATCAACGTGGCTTCCGGGGATATTGCAGACACTCCGTCTTTCGGTGCGGACGTGAACACCGAATACCTTTTGGGAGTGGGCAAGACCGGAGGGCGGATTCGCCTGCTGCTGGACATTGAAAAGGTGATCACTGCTACGGACGTCATAAATCTGAAAAAGGCCAGGGGCACTGAAAACAAAGAGACAGATATTTAATCCGAAGAAGAAACCAAATAAATTACGGGACAAGAAATAAAAGGAGATAGCAGCATGTTTAACGACATTAAAATGGGCACCAAACTGACAGGAAGCTTCATGGTGATTGTGGCCATACTGATCGCGGTGGCGATGGTGGGTTACATAAATATAAAGTCGATAGCGAACAGGGGCGACGCGATGTACAACCAAAACACCGCGGCCATTGAGGATATGAGCGCTATCAATAACAGCCTTGAAACAATGCGGGGAGATATTTACCGGTATCTTGACGTACCGGCCGACCGGCAGAAGATGTCCCAGAGCATTGATGACGCCATTAATTCTGTGAACAAGACTATGCAGAGTTATAAAGGCAGAAGTAACGGCGCCGAAGAAAAGAAGATCATCGCTGAATTCGACGCTGCCTGGCCGGAGATGCAGCGCG